>JANYIY010000231.1 GCA_025358615.1 Gammaproteobacteria bacterium
ACCAACACTTCGGGTTCGGAACGCAAGTCCACGATCTTGAAGCCGAGCGGATTCCAGCGCCGGGTCTTGGGATCCTTCGCCGGCTCCGCGTAGGCGTACTGAATGGTCGCCGCCCAGTGAGTAAAGATGTCCTCCGCTCCCGGTCCCTGCCGCGCGGCCTTGAGATAGCGCACCTGTGCGAGATCGGACAGTCCGTTCGATCGCGTAAAGAAGCTCACCGAGTTGACCTGCACCCGGATCGTGCTGCCATCCTTATGCACATTGAGGGGAGAGGTAGGATTGGTGGCGCTCCACAGCGCGTACCACGCCTGATTGCGTTGCGCCGAATGAAAAGCCCCGCATTCCTCGTAGTCGCTCTCCGCGGTGGCGAAATTGAAGCGCTCGCACACGGTCAGATAATGCGTGAGAAAGTACCGCGTCACGGCCTCCTCAGGCGTGGCACGCCCGGCATATACCGGGACGACATCGACGACGCCCGTGCTGCTATCGACGCGCACCACAAACGGATCGACGCGCTTCAGCGGCATGAGCACGACCAGAGCCAGTGCGCTCGTCACCGCGCACAGCCAACCGGCCGCTGCCACCCACCAAGCGGTGCGTGCGTTGTGCCGAAATTGCGCTGCGCGATCCGTATCCCACGACTCCGCTTCGCGGAAATACGCCTGCACAGCGTGAGGCGTGCTCAAGGCGCTCTCCGCGCCGGAGAGCTCTGAACTCCCCCAGTGGAATCGCCGGCCGCGGCCGCATTGATGGGCTGCAAATGCGCGGTACAGCGAACCGTGGGCGTGGAACACCCGCACAACAGCGGTATCAAACAAATGATCAAGCGCATGACGTCACCCTCCTTGGTGTTACGGCCTATCGTTCCTTGCCAATCGATTTCAGTCGCTATCGAACATCCTGACCGGTCCGCTGCATCGTGCCGCGCAAGGCACTCGCAGTGCCGGCTGCCGAATACGCTGCCGCCGGGCCTGCGGCCTTGCTCGCGGCCCAGCGGGTAGGTCGCATCACCATGCCGGCACCTCGACTCAAGAGCCCCATGGAACTGAGCGAGACACCGCCGGCCAGCCCCGCCGCAATCGGCATGACCTGGCGCAAGAGCAGGAATACCAGCACGGCGATCAACACCATGTGCAAAGCATCGACCGTAAGGAGCGCTGAACCAAGGGCCGCCGTTTGCGTGGCGTAGGACTGCACGATCTGCAGCAGCAAAGCCCCGACCATTACGGTCAACACGGTGATCAGTGCGTAATTGACGAGTTGCGCAATCCAGGCCGCGAAAAGGCGCTTGGTTGCGTCGAAAAATAACATGGCGATGAACAGCGGCCCCAGCGCCAGCAGAATCGCCAGAGCAATATTCGAGAGCGCGATCAGAAACATCGCATACACGCATAACAGCCCTATCAGGCACCACACCACTACCGCCGCAGTGTAAAAACCCAAATCGCTTCCCAACGACGCGGCGCTGCCGCGAGCCCACAAGCTACCGCCCACCGCGCCGCCGCGCTCCCAAATCGTATCGATAGTGGCCACAGGGTCCCCGGCTCCCACGACTGCCGCAGCGAGCTGCGCGGGGGCGTTATAAAAGGTATCGACGATCAGAGTGTTGTACAGCCATAGGTGTAGTCCCGCGCCTAGGATCAGCGCCAGCAGCAGAATGCGTTTCAGCCCCTCGCGAACCGGCTCTTCGATTTTGCCGGTCAGCAGCAGATAGCCCCATGCCATGACGTACACCGTCGCCAGCGTCACAATGGCGGGCTCGAGGACTGCCGCCAAGCGCGCCGTATTGTCACCGACGTACGTGGCCATTTGAGCATTGAGCCAAGTCCAAAATGTCGCGAAGAATCCCACGTTGAGTCCTTTGGCTGAGCTGCAGGTCAGGGCGCCGGCCGGAAGCGGGTCTCGAAGCGCCCCTGTCCGGCTATGGTCTGTTCTCTTGCCTGCTCCCGAATGACCGACTCTTGCGCCTGGGTTGCCTGATACAGAACCAGCATCTTCGTCTGTTCGTTTTGCAGCATCCCAAGCTCAGCGCTGATCCTTGCCTGCAAATCGAGAATGGCTTTTTGGTCCGCAGCCGTCGATATGGCCGCAATCAAGCTTTGGATGGAGGCGAAACGACCGCTCGCATTCGCAAGCGCCGCGTGGCTCAATGCCTGTTGCGTAGCGCTCGACTGACGCGAGGCGAGAATCATCTGCTGATCGGCCGGGGACAACCACGCTACGCTCTGCGGTGACAGGACAGCATTTACAGCGATCGCGCTGCGCACATCGGCGGCCAGCCCTGCGTATCCAGCCGTACCCTGCCCCTGCATCAGGTTGTTCAGCTGCATCCAATTGGTGGGCAAGTAATTGCGTGTAACGCCCGAAAGCAGCAGTTGCATGCCGCGATCACCCGTCATGGCTTGCAGTGCCTGCTGCGCCGATTGCAGTTGGTTGCGTGCGGTCTCCAATTGCTGCCCCATGGTTTGCACCTCTTGTACTAGTTGCGCGATGGCCGGCACATCGATGACCGCTAATTGGGCGCGGGCAGCGGGAGTGCTCGCCATTGAAGTCGCTAGACATACTGCGGCCAGGCGGATATTGCGAATAAGCATGAGCGTCTCCTACGAATTGCGTTGTTGGTTGGACATGTGTCAGTGGCTGATCTCGTTCATGAATTGCGGCAGCCATGCCGCAGGATCGGGTCCCTTGACCGACATGATCTGATGCATACGCGTAACCTCGTTGGCGCGACCCGAAATAACTGCGAGTTCCGCCTCAAATCCCTTGAGCTCCAACCGGCACACAACGCTGCGATGTCCCTGCTTGATCAGAAACATCCGCGAACCGGGCTCCAGCTGCTCCTTGATGAGCTTGAATTCGCGTTCGGTCAGTCCGAAGCCCTGCGTGTATTCCTTGAAATCGGCAGCAGCGTTTGGAAAGAACACCTTGGTCGGTGTTTGCTCGACCAAGGTTCGACTGATAGGACTATCGAGAACGTCGCTGGCACTTTGGGTCGCGAGACACATGACCCCATTGAGTTTTCGCCAAGTCTTCGGACCGTCCTTCGCGAAGTTTTCGAAAGCAGGATCCGCCAACAACCGCCAAAATTCATCCATCCAGCACACCAGCCGGCGGCCATCGAGCAGGCTGCGCACGAGGTGAAACAGATACAGGGTGATGGGCGGGCGCGTAAGCGGGTGATCGAGAAATTCCGTTACGTCGAAGCCGATGACCGAGCGGCCGGCCAATCGCGATACCACGGTGTCGCGGGGATTATCAAACACCCAGGCGTAGGTCCCGCGGCAACTCTCGCACCAGCGTGCCAAACGCGCATACACTCCTTCCGGATCCGTCGGATCGAGAAATTCTACCAACCGGGACAGGCGCCGCACCTCCGGCGCCAACGCCAACGTCCCACGCAGCGCTTGATCGAGGTCGGCCGCCTCGCGCACGGTACTGTGGGGGCGGCTTGGATCCTGCCCGGCGACCAACTGGGTCAGCCATCCCTTGAGGAACTCGACATTCGCCGCCGTCACCGGCAACTGCAGCGGGTTAAAGCCGGTGGGCACGCCGCTTTGCAATGGTAGATATTCCCCTCCTGATGCCCGCACGAGGATTTCGAGTCCGCGATCCTTGTCGAACACTACCTGTGTAACGCCTTG
Organism: Gammaproteobacteria bacterium; assembly: GCA_025358615.1. Taxonomy (GTDB): domain Bacteria; phylum Pseudomonadota; class Gammaproteobacteria; order Steroidobacterales; family Steroidobacteraceae; genus Bog-1198. Next base: position 3,645 of record JANYIY010000231.1, read on the forward strand.
GCGATCCAACATCGCAATCAAGAATCCTATGAACACCGTCTTGCCAGAGCCCGTGGGACCGCAAATGAGCGTGTGGCCGGTATCCTTCTGGCTACCGCCGTCAGGTTCCGACGGATCGCTGGCGTGCAAAGAAAAATAATAGGGTGAGCGCGCCCTGGTAACGAATACGCAAAGCGCGTCGCCCCAATAATTGTCGACGGCACGGCCCAAAGGATAGTTGTGAAACGACGCCATGGCCGCAAAGTTTCGCGATGTGATCGGAGCCTTGCGTGGTCGAATAGGGAAATTACCCGGCAGTTGCGCCCAGAAGGCCGCTTCCAACGCCAAGTCCTCACGGGCGACCAGCATGCCGGTGTCCGCGAGAAGACTACGCGCCAGTGCTATTTGGTCATTGAGCGCCTTAAGGCGCGCTGCATCCTCAATCCCGGCGCCGGCTTCGGTAACGTCCGCAAGAATTTGAAGGGAGAAATGGTGATCACCCATGACAAACTCATTGCTCGTCAGCGCGTCCAACGCATCCTTGAGTTCCGCCGCCTGAGAAACTGCAAAATCGCCGGCATTGGTCATCCGGTTGAATTGGCGCTGCAGCAGCGACTGACCCGCGGCCTTGCTGAGAAATGTAAACGATTGAGTCATGACGAAAGCGAACGGCGCCGACAAGAGCCGATTGAACATTCCGACGACACTGGGCGTCGGATACTCTTTTATACCCAACATTGCGCCCAAGCGAGTCGTGGTCGGCGCCCGGTATTCTATTGCCTCGGTGCCGAAGAACAGACGCGTCGTCGCAAGCGCTCGATTGAGAGGACCACTCGGCAAAGGGCAACGCTGCCATTCACCGTTGATCAGCAGCCCTAAGTATTCCAGCAAGGACGAACACCAGACATCTCGCGATTGATAGGTGCCCAAGACTTCGGGTTCATACCGCGCCAAAGACGCAGCCAGGGTCTGCGATAGTTTTGTGCAGGCGTCGAGCGCGTCGGCAAGCGCCAGCCGGGACGCATCATGTTGCGCTCGAGAAAGCAGCTTGGACGCCAATCCCGCGCCCAAGCCCGGCACCGGTCTAAATACGACGGCGAGGTACACCGAGTTCGTCATCAGAGTCTCGTCGGCGAGTCGATTCTGATACCGTGCGTGGAGTTCGCCGGCGAACGAGTCGCAGGCCGAGCGCTGCACGGCGGACTGCGCCGAAATCGCCGCCATGCAGGCGCGCCGGCGAATCACCTGAGCCCACAGCGCGACATTGGAATTCCCGATATTTCGCCATAGGACATTGAGTCGTTCGTGCCAATTGTTCAGATCCTCGTCGTCGTTACTTTCAAAGTTGGCGCCGCCGAGACGCAGCACCTGAAGATAATCGCCGAAAGTCGTCCGCACCACCGTCGGCGCCACATGGGCGGTGTACGGTATGCGCTCCGCCGCCGCCAATTCTCGGCCCATGGCATTACTGCGTGTGTGCTTGGCCACGACTAGGCGCCAGCTCGTGCATAAGCGATGGGTACATCGGCAATTTCGGCCCTACGCCGCCCGCCGAGGTTCGGCAAATCGAGAACCAGCGGACAATAACTGCTGGATTGCCATACCCGAAGATTGGCGAACAGCGCCGGCAGTCGCGTCCTCGCCCAGAGCAAGACCAGATCGAAGAAACGTGCGTCTCGCGCGCAGAGCAGCATGCTCACGCCATGAATCGGCATACATAGCACCAGGGCCAGCAGATTCTTCGTCAGCAGAAACGCCTCCATGGTGAACACCATGTTGAACAGCAGCGCCGAATAGGTCACGCCCCAGCGCATCGGCGGCCTGGTCGCGCCCACGAACAAGGGATCGGCTGTCAGACCCGGATTGAGTTCGCGCACCACTCCCTCCTACACGCCGAACATGCCGCGAACCCATGTCACGATCTGCGGCGCCCCGAAACCGATCGCAATGCCCAAAATTGCGCCAATGCACCACCCCCAGCTCATTCGGTTTGCCATCGCCATACCCCCAAGAACCATTACCAAAATGATGGCAATCGGCGTCAGCCAAGCCAAAAGATTTGTCTGCAACGCAGTCGCGCCCGTCATAAAGGGCGAGGCCTGCGCCAGCACCAAAGTGGGCACGCTGATCACGAAGATAGTCAGCAACAGTTGCGGCACAAAGTGCCACGGGTCAGGGCGATGGGAACGGGGGTGGTGCACGGCGGAATTCCTTTTCCGGTGGAGGGGCGAGGCAATCAACTAGCGCAGATTCGTTCTCCGCTAGATCTCGGTTTCGAGAGCCCCCTCCGTCTCTTCGCGCCGCGCGGCCAGTTCTTCGCGCTTTATTTTCCCCGGTGCGCCGAAACGGAAGTTGTCAATGATGAAAGAGTGCTCGTACTTCTTCTCACCGTCTTTGTCAGTCCAGTTGTTGGAGCGTAAGTGCGCTTGAACTACGAGTTGATCCCCCTTTCGGGAATTCTTTGCGATCGCTTCACCGAGACTGTCAAATGCCGTAAACCAAACGCTG
>JANYIY010000258.1 GCA_025358615.1 Gammaproteobacteria bacterium
GAATCCCGCAGAGAACCTGTTGGATGCCTTAGGCATCGTCAAGCCCGAGACCAAGAACCCCATGAACCTCGCAAATCTCGAGTGCGCGGTGTTCGCCCCGCGGCATGTCGCGTTGACGCAATCGGATCCGGAGAGTGCGAATACCATCATGATGTGGCTATTCGGCTTTTCCACCGCAAAGTCCGGCAGCCATCTTTTCGACGCGGATTCGCTGGGGTCTTTTCAGACTGCGTTGCTGGACCATTGTGCAAAACATGCCGGCAGCACTCTGTACGACGCGTTAGCTGCCATCAAATTGGGCGGCAAAGCGGCGCGCCAACCTGCGAAACCTGTCGAAACCCGCTGACCTCTAAACGCGGCCAGCGGGGCCACCGGCCGCTTGGCCGCACGCCGAGCGAGTAAATGCACCACAGTCACGGTCATGGGGCGGACGCGGTATGCTTGGGTTCTGACGCGTTGGTCATTCAAGGTACCTATGCTTAAGTCGCGCCCGATTGCGCTCGGTTTTCTTGGAGCTATCGCCATGTCGTATGCAAGCGCCGGCGCGGACCACAAGTCGCTCGACGCCATGCTGGCCCGCGACAAGGCGCTGGAACTTCCCACTCCCTATGTGCCGCCACCGGGCAGACCGCTGGAACATCACGCCGCAGGCTTCGCCCAAATCATATGCTCGGCCGTATTCATAACAGGCCTCGATGAGGATTTCGCCGCCGAAAACGTCGGCTACTTTACAGCGCCCTACGGCGATCGTGCCAAGCTTGGCAAGCCGAAGGTTGATCGCGCCGCGAAGACCGTCAGCGTTTCGGTTCCCGGCGGTGCCGAGCGCATCGCCAAGTATGTCGGCGATCAGGGCTGTGTGACTTTTCCCGTGGGAACGAGCGAGCTTGGCTTTAAGCCGCAGCCGATCAAGTCTGCCCTTCCCGATCCGTTGACTCAGCCCTGGCCGACGGGCGACAAAATTCCCGGCGGATTTCCCGCAGAGCTCAGCGCCGACAAAGTCCAGCAAGCCGTGGACGCAGCGTTCGCCTCGCCGGCCGGCATGACCGCCGCCGTGGTCGTGACTTGGCGCGGCCGCCTCATCGCCGAGCGCTACGCCGCCGGCATCACCGCGCGCACCCAGCTCGAGAGTTGGTCCATGGGTAAAAGTGTCACGGCCGCGCTCATGGGAGTGCTCATCCGCCAGGGCGCCTACGATCTATGGCAGCCTGCTCCCATCCCAGAGTGGCAAACGGCGGGCGATACGCGCGGCAAGATTCGCATTGCCGATCTTTTGCGAATGTCGAGCGGCCTGCGCATCCGTGCACCGTACGATCCTGATTACGATCCCGCGGGGCCGTATCCCGACCATCTCTACCTCTACACAGGCAGCGTCAACTCTTTTCACTATGCCGCGACCCGCCCGCTGCAATGGCCGCCCAACACGGTGGGCCGCTATCGGAATACCGACCCTGTGCTCGTCAACTATCTTGTACGCCTCGCAGTCGAGCGGCGCGGCGAGAACTACGCGACTTTCCCGCAGCATGCCTTATTCGACCGGATCGGCGTGCGCAGCATGGTGATCGAAACCGACCCCTTCGGCAATCTGCTCACTCAAGGCTATGACCTTGCTTGCGCGCGCGACTGGGCACGTCTGGGCAATTTTTACCTACAGGACGGAATCTGGAATGGCCAGCGCATTCTGCCGGCCGGTTACGTCAAGTTTGTCAGTACCCTCGCACCGGCGTGGGTGGCGGACGGTAGACCGATCTACGGCGGGTTTTTCTGGATCAATGGCGACGGCGCACTGCCCGTCCCAAAAGACACGTATTACATGGCGGGCGCCGGTGGACAGTTCACCATGATCATTCCGTCGCACGATCTGGTGGTCGTGCGGCTGGGGCATTTCAAAGGAGATGCATTGGGAACACAGGAATTTAACCAATCACTTGCGCTGTTGCTTGCGGCCGTTCCCGCTCATCGGTAGCGGCAATCAAGGTCTATGCCGCTACGAATCCTATATGTCGAAGACAACGCCATGGTGCGCGAAATCACACTCGAACTGCTCGAGCAGGAACAGCGCCATATTGTAGCGTCGGAGACGGCCGAGGATGCGCTGCGGGAATTCAAACAACAACCCTTCGACATTGTCATTACCGATGTCAGCCTGCCGGCAATGTCAGGCTTGGATCTGGCGCGAAACATACTCAGCATCAGGCCGACTATGCCCATCATCGTGGCCACCGGCTATGGACTGGATCTGAGCCAGGGAAAATGGACCCCGAATGTTCGAGCCATCGCCAAACCCTTCGATGGCCCGCAGATCGAAGCGCTCATTGCGGAGCTGTGCGCGGCAGTTGAACCCTAAACGTCGTGGTGCGCGGCCGGTCGGGTGCCACGCCGTAGCGAAAGCAGCAGCATCGCGCCCGCGAGCACCACGTACCCTGCGCAAAACTGGGTTGCGACGAGACGTGCCGACCCTTGCAGCCGCCACAGCGCATAGGCGCTGCCATCGGCGCGCACCGAGTGAATGATGCCGAAGAAGCACAGCACCGCTCCGGCCATGAGATACGCAGCGGCCGTGCGCAGCCGATGTTCGGTCATCTCGACGACAAACGCGGCCCAGATGGTCGCCGTGATGATGAATCCATTGCCCAGCGCCACGATCACCGCCAACGCCGGCAGGCCGTGCCCGGGCTCAGTCAACAGCTGTGCGAAACGCGCCGGCGTGATGAACTTTGGATCGCTCAATTCGATGGTCACCAGACGCGCAATCGAAGGGAAAAAGCAAATAGCCACCGCGGGCGCGTGCCGCAGAGGCACGGCGCTGAACGCTTGTACGGTGATGTTCAAGGCGAGAAACACCAGCACGGGTGCCAGCGCCGCGAGCGGAATCAATTCGATGAGATTGGACAAGAACCCGAGCATCCCGCCCACGCCGATGAAAATTCCTGTGAGCCAGGTATAGGCTGCGCGCGCGCCCATTTGCTTGAACGCCGGATGTCCAATGTAGGGCGTGGTCTGCGCCACGCCTCCGCTAGTCCCGCGATCAGAGTGGCTGCGGCTTCGACCAGTAGAATGCTGCGCACATCATAGTCATCGCCCGCGACGCCGGCACTTTCGGTGTTGTTGACGCCGCCGACTACGGTCAACAGGGCAAACGGAATGATCAGCGGCAGGTATTCCGCGACGCCGGCGAAGCCATGCAGGATGCCGGCATCGCCGTGCGGGAACGCAAGCCGCAAAGTCGGCATCGGCGGTGCGGCAATGTGCATACCGGCCGCGCCCCAATGACCCAGTCCGTAGTACGCCAAGGTGCCGACAATGACCGCGAACAACACGCCGGGCAGCCCGAAAGGAATCGCGCCTTTGGCGACCAGCGCATACAGCACCAGCCCCAACGTGAGAAATCCGACGATGGGCACCTGCAGCAATTCCACCATGGGAAAGAACCCGATCAGCATCAGCGCAATACCGGCAAGTGAGCCGAGCAAGCCCGCCTGCGGCAGCAGACGCCGCAGAGTCCTTCCCCCAAATGCCATGAGAAATTTCAGCACGCCCATGCTGGTGGTGGCCGCCATCCCGAGATACCAAGTCTCGAGGCCTGCGGCAGTGGGATTGAAGCCCGCCGCACGAAATTTCAAGAAGGCCGGACCCAGCACCAACAACACCATGCCGATGGTGGAGGGTGTATCCAGGCCGAGCGGCATGGCGGTGACATTGTCCCGGCCGGTGCGGCGTGCCAGGCGCACGGCCAGCCAGCTATAGATGAAATCGCCGACCATGACGCCTAAGGCGGTGCCCGGGAACATGCGCCCGAAAACAATGTCGGCCGGAACTCCATAGCCGCCTATCAGAACGGCGGCGAGCAAGGCCAGCACCGACAAATTGTCGACGACCAGGCCTAATAGGCCATTCACGTCCCCGGCGACGGGGCGCAGGTAGGACGCGCTTGCCGGCTTAGGCGCCAAGGTTCAGCAGTGCCGCGTTGCCGCCGGTTGCTGTGGTATTGACCGTGAGGGTTCGCTCATTGGCAAATCGTGCAAGGTAGTGCGGTCCGCCGGCCTTGGGCCCGGTGCCCGATAGCCCGGTGCCGCCGAAGGGCTGCACTCCCACCACGGCGCCGATCATGTTGCGATTGACGTAAGTGTTGCCGATGGAGGTGTGTTCGAACACCTGGCGCCAGAAGGACTCCAACCGCGTCTGCACTCCCAAGGTCAGCCCGTATTGACTGTCGCGAATGGACTTGAGCACCGCGCCGATATTGGCTGCGCGGTAACGCACCACGTGCAATATGGGTCCGAATTCCTCGCGCGTGAGCTGCGCGGCGCTGTTCAGCTCGATGAGATGCGGCGCGAAGAAGCTGCCGTGCGCGTGTGCCGCGCCGAGATCACACACCTTGATGATGCGCGCCTCTTTGCGCATGCGCTCCACATGCCGCGTCAAACCGTCGGCCGCCGTGGCAGTGATTACCGGTCCCAGATCGGTCTTGAAATCCGCCGGGTCGCCGATGACGAGTTCGTCCATCGCGCCGGCAATCATCTCCAGCACTTGATCGGCGATGTCGTCCTGCAGGAACAACAGCCGCAGCGCCGAGCAACGTTGGCCAGCGCTCATGAACGCGGAACTCACCACGTCATCCACAACCTGCTCGGGCAGCGCGGTCGAATCGACGATCATGGCATTCATGCCGCCGGTCTCGGCGATCAAGGGCACGATGGCGCCGCCGCGTGCGGCCAAACTTCGATTGATGGTAAGCGCGGTAGCAGTCGAACCGGTCATCGCCACTCCCGCCAACGCAGCATGCGCGAACGCGATCTCGCCGAACAATCGTCCAGGCGTCGGAACCAGATGGACCACCTGCGGCGGCACTCCCGCCTCATGCAGTAATTTTACGAAACGCGCCGCGATCAGCGGCGTGGGCTCCGCCGGCTTCGCCACCACGGCATTGCCGGCAGCCAGCGCGGCCGTTACCTGGCCGGCAAAAATAGCCAGCGGAAAATTCCAGGGACTGATACAGGCGAACACGCCGCGGCCATGCAGCGACAATTCGTTCAACTCGCCGGTGGGACCTTCCAGACGCAGCGGCGTTGCGAATTGCCGCCGCGCCTGCAGCGCATAGTAGCGGCAAAAATCCACCGCCTCCCGCACTTCGGCGATGGCGTCCGAGATGGTCTTGCCTGCTTCGCGAACCAAGAGCTCGTGGAAATCGGCGCGGCTTGCTTCGAGCAGATCGGATGCCTTGTCGAGGCAGGCCGCCCGCGCCTCTCCGCCCTTCAAGTTCCATTGCGGCTGAGCCGCAGCGCCGGCATCGAAGGCCATGGCGATTTCCGCCGGCGTCGCATCGCGCGAGCTGCCCACCTGGTCGCGCCGATCCGCTGGATTCATGACCGGATGGGTGCTGCCCGGCAGCACTATTCCATTGACCACCGGCCCGGCCAGGGGTTTGCAGCCGCGGCGAGTCGCCAGCTCCTTGCGCAACACCTCGACATCGGGCGGATTACCCAAATCGATACCGCGGGAATTGCGGCGGTCCGAGTACAACGTGATGGGCAAAGGCAGCCGTGGATGCGCATAGGACTCCAAGCGCTCGAGCTCCGTAATGGGATCACGCACGATCTCGGACACCGCCACCTGTTCATCCATGAAGCGATTCACGAACGAAGTGTTGGCGCCGTTCTCGAGTAGCCGCCGTACCAGGTACGCCAGCAAATCCTTGTGCTCGCCCACGGGCGCGTAGACGCGCACCGGCGGGAATTTCCCGATCTGCCGCTGCGCTTCGGCATACAGCAGCCGTCCCATGCCATGCAGCCGTTGGAATTCGTAATCAGCGCCGTCCGGCGCCAACTCCAGCACCGAGGCGATGCTATGCGCGTTATGCGTGGCGAACTGCGGATAGATCACATCCGCGTGGCTGAACAAGCGGCCGACACAGGCCAAATAAGACACGTCGGTCGTCACCTTGCGCGTAAACACCGGATAGCCGGCGAGGCCCCGCTCCTGCGCGCGCTTGATTTCCGAATCCCAGTAGGCGCCTTTCACCAAGCGCACGGTCATACGCCTACCATACGTGCGCGCCGTCACCGCCACCCAGTCGATGACGTCCATGGCACGCTTGCCGTAGGCCTGCACCGCCAATCCCAAGCCCGGCCAATACCGGGTGGCAGGATCTGCGGCGAGGGCTTCGATCACATCCAGCGACAGATCCAGCCGATCCGCCTCCTCGGCATCAATAGTCAACTGAATGCCCAGATTGCAGGCGCGACGACACAGGGCCGACACCAAGGGGACTAGGCGCTGTAGCACACGATCGTGCTGCAGCAGCGAGTAGCGCGACTCCAACGCCGAGAGCTTGATGGAAATGCTCGAGGCTTCCACCGCGGGGCGCCCCGCCGCTGCCGCTCCGATGACGTCAATGGCGTGTTCGTACGATTTCAGGTAGCGCTGGGCATCCTGCTGGGTTCTCGCACCCTCGCCCAGCATGTCGAATGAGCACAATCCCACATCGGCTTCGCGGGCGCTGCGCGCCAAGGCTTCCTCGATGCTGCGGCCGACGACGAACTCGCCGCCGATGATGCGCATCGCTCGGCGCACCGCCAGACGCACCACGGGTTCGCCGGCCTTGCGGGTAAACTTTCGCATCCAGCCCGTGGTATCGGTGTGGATGCCGGGGTCGAGTTCGAGGATGCCGCCGGTGAGCATCAAACCCCAAGTCGAGGCATTGACGAACAGCGATTCGGATTTGCCGGCATGCGAGGACCAATCACCGGTGGCCAACTTTTCGGCGATCAGCCGATCTGCGGTTGCATCATCGGGAATACGCAGTAACGCTTCGGCAATGCACATGAGCGCAATGCCTTCTTGATTCGACAGTCCGAATTCCTGCAGAAAGGCGTCGAGGAAGGGCCGCTCGTCGCGCCGCGCCCGCGCCCCTTCGACCAGCGACATGGCCGTTGCGACGGCGCGATGGCGCGCGCCTCCGGTCAGCTCCAAGGCATGCAGCAGGTGCGTCACGGCCCGGTCTTCCGGCCATTCGCCGTGCTCCCTGACCGCCTCGCGCAGCTTGCCTAAGTCGGGTTGCGACGGGTCGTTCAAGTGGGCGGCCATGACAAGTCCTTGCGGAAAAAAGTATCGCCAAGTATCGCAGATCGCGGGTGAATGCTAGCAGGCTGTTGGAGCGACTGCTTGCCCGGTAGGTTGCGGCGGTTTGCGCATCAGCGTGCTCTTGCCGAACAGCGATTCGACCAGATCGACGGCCAATACCGCCGTCTTATTGCGCACATCTAGCGCGGGGTTCAGCTCCATAATGTCCAACGACGCCATCTGGCCTGCGTCGGCGATCATCTCCATGCACAGTTGGGCTTCGCGATAGGACAGACCGCCGGCGACGGTGGTGCCGACTCCCGGCGCTATCTCCGGATCGAGGAAGTCAACGTCGAAGCTCACATGCAAATGGGTGTCGGCATCCATGTCCTGCAATGCGAGTTCCATGACTTGCCGCACGCCCATTTCGTCGATGCTGCGCATGTCAAATACTTCCAGATCCTGCTCGTGCACGAAGCGCCGCTCACCGGTGTCGACACTGCGAATTCCGATCTGGCGTATCCACTGCGGGCGGATGGCAGGGGTCACGCCGCCGATCTGCGTCAGTTCACGCGGACCGAAACCGCACAAACAGGAGACCGGCATGCCGTGCAGACTGCCGCTCGGCGACAGCTCCCGAGTATTGAAATCGGCGTGCGCATCCAGCCACAGCACGCGCAAAGACCTGTGCTGGTCGCGGCAATGGCGCGCGACCGCCGAGATGGAGCCGATGCTCAGGGAGTGATCGCCGCCGAGCAGAATCGGCAGCCGCTGCTCGCGCAGCTCCCGATACACCGCATCGTGCACCTCGAGGTTCCACGCGGTGACCTGCGCGAGGTTGCGGTAGCCGTTGACCTTGATCAGGCCGGGATTCGGCGGCCCGCCGACATTGCCGCAATCGACCACGTCGAGGCCGCGCTGCACCAGCGCCGCATGCAGTCCGGCAACGCGCAGCGCCTCGGGGCCCATGGATGCACCACGGTCGCTGGCGCCGATGTCGGTGGGTGCGCCGATCAGGCTGGCGGTACGCATCACGCGAACCGCCGGCGGCGCGCGGGCACGCGGTCCTGGGCAAGCCCAGCAAACAGATCCTTCGGATCATCGGGCTCAGGTATCAGATCGATGCGCTGTCCGCCATCGGGCTGCTCGGCATTCAAGCGATGCAAGTAACGCAGTGCTGAGAAATCATTGAGCGCAAAACCCACTGAATCGAAAATGGTGACTTCGCGGTCGCTGGAACGCGCCGGCTGCCGCCCGAGCAGTATGTCCGCCAGCTCGGTGACTACGCCGGCGCCGCCAAGTTGTTGAATCTCGCCCTCGATTCGCGCCTGCGGTTCGAACTCGACCACGATGCGCACATCCTTGGCCCGCAGAATGTCCGCGTGCAGCTCGGTCTTGCCCGGACAGTCGCCGCCGACGGCATTCAAATGCATCCCCGGCTCGATCATGTCCGGCGCGAGAATGGTGGCATTACACTTGTCGGCAGTCACGGTGGTCACGATGTCGGCGCCGCGCACCGCCTGCGCCGTACTGGCACAACGCGTAACGGTGAGATCGGGGATCTGCAGCCGCGTCAGGTTGCGGACCAACTTGGCGGTGGCGTTAGGATCCACATCGTGCAGCCGCAGCTCCCGAATACCGGCCAGGCGATGAAAGGCGATAGCCTGAAACTCACTCTGTGCGCCATTGCCGATCAGCGCCATCACCCGGCTTGCCGGGCGCGCCATACGGCGGGCCACGAGTGCGGATATGGCGGCGGTGCGCAGCGCCGTGACGAAGGTCATCTCCGACAAGAGCAGCGGATAGCCGGTGGCGACGTCTGCCAGTACCCCGAAAGCGGTGACGGTGAGCAATCCCTTGGCCGTATTCTTCGGATGTCCGTTGACGTACTTGAACGAGTACAGCTTGCCGTCGCTCGTAGGCATGAGCTCGATGACGCCGGTGGAAGAATGGCTGGCCAGTCGCGCCGATTTCTCGAACTCGTCCCAGCGCCGATAGTCGGCGTCGATCTCCCCCGCCAGTTCCTCGATGAAACGAGCAGGCCCGATTCGGGACACCAATTCGCGCAGACGCGCGGTTCCGATGTAGTCCACCATGTCTTTCCCCCCGCTGCAGCCAACAGGTAGTTTCAGGGGCCAGCGGGCCAAATAAAAGCCAGATAACTGATCGAAAAGCGCAGCTTTCTGACAAAATAGTCAGGGTAGATTGACGTTTTGTACAAACCATGCCCTCAAGACACCCCATCAGGGAGATACCATGGACTCGACCGATCGCGCCTTACTGTCCCTGCTGCGCGATGACGCGCGCCTGCCGGTGGCCGCATTGGCCAAGACCCTGCAAGTTGCCCGCGGCACAGTGCAAAACCGACTGGCACGCATGGAAAAGGACGGCACCATCGTCGGTTACACCGTCAAGCTCAAGCCGCAAGACGAGGATCAGCGGATTCGCGCACTGATGACCGTAGCGGTCGAAGGCAATCGCACGGACGAAGTGCTGCGGGCGCTGCGCGGTGACCCAGCCGTATGCGCTCTGCACACCACCAACGGTCGTTGGGACATCGTCGCCGAACTGCGCACCGATAGCCTCGAGGCGGTAGACAAGGTATTGGGGCGCATCCGTCAGATCGACGGGATCTCAAACACCGAGACCAGTCTGCTGCTCTCCACTCACAAATTTTAGCGTCGCCACGAGCACCGCGGTCGCCGACATATCAGTCGAAGGGCTGCCGGTCGAAGCGCTGCCGGTCGAGGGGAGCGGTTGGACCGAATCAGTTGCTCGCAGATGGCCCGCGCCGTGAGACAGTATCGCAAGATCCCAAGGCTGGAGCATCACGCTTTGTCCCGTGACTGACAGCGTCATCGCACCGAAGATGGGGAACAGGAGAGTTGTCTCGTCCGGCGCCGCGCTTACTTCGAGCGATTCGACCACACGCTCAACCCTCACGGCCGCCCGGTGCGACTTGAAGATCATAAGATTCAAGTCCACGCAGGGTCCGTCCAGCAACTCGCAGTGAGCGGCAACTGCGCCATCGAACTCAATCAACTCGCCCACCCGCCGCAATG
>JANYIY010000121.1 GCA_025358615.1 Gammaproteobacteria bacterium
GAGGACTGCACCCAAGATTCTTTTGTCGCCGCTTGGCGCGCCTTGAGTGGCTTCGAGCAGCGCAGCCGATTCACGACATGGTTGCACCGCATTGCAGTCCATACCGTGCTTGCGCGGCGCCGGGGGCTGCGCATCCGGTACGAAGTCGCGGAACCCGCCACAGGCCTGCCTGAGATAGCCGATCCTGGCAGCGGGGATCCGCCGCTCGATCTGGAGCGCGCCATTGCCGGCTTGCCCGAGGGTGCGCGCCATGTGCTGGTGTTGGTGAGCATTTACGGTTTCAGTCATGCCGAAGCGGCCCAAACCCTGGGGATCGCCGAGGGCACTTGTAAGGCGCAACTCCATAGAGCTCGCGCTCTGTTGACGGTGGCGCTCGGATTGGAGACAGCGCAATGAATGATTCCATGCAGAAATCGCTCGACGATGAGCTCGCGGCATTGAGCCTGGAGGTTGCGCCGTCGCGCAATCTCTGGCCTGACATTGCCCAACGGCTGCAACCCAGTGTGCGGCGGCGGCGACCGATGGTGTACGCGACGGCGGCGGGAATAGCCGGTGCCTGCCTGGCGAGCGCCCTCACATGGGGTGTTCTGCACGGCCGCACAGCGGCGCCGCTGACGCCGCCGGCGGCACAAACGGCAGTGTTCGAGGAACCACGCAATGCCAGTTACGTCGCGGCGCGTGACGAATTGGCGGTGAGCTTTCGCGAGCGCCTGGCTCTGCTCGATCCGGTCACTCGCGGAAAGATTGAGGCGAGCCTCGCCGTCATTCGCCGTGCCCATGAGGATATTCGCAAGGCGCTGGCGAGCGATCCCGCCAGCCCGGTACTCGAGCAGTTGTGGCAGAGCACCTCGCGCGATGAACTTGACCTGTACGACCACGTCGTGCGGGCTACGCAACCCACGATGACGAGGACATGAATCATGTCAAAAATACTCTCGACGGGCCGCCGGTATGGCAGCTGGATGATGATCGGCGCGGTCACAGCCTTCGTTCCATGGTCGCTGGTTCACGCCGGTAGGATGATCGAGGAGCATCGACCGGCGGACCCGCAAGGCGAGGTGGAGATCGTCTACCTGTCGGGAAAAGTGGAGATCATGGGCTGGGATCGCAGCGAAGTGGAGGTTCGCGGCTCTGCCGGCGACAATGTGGAGCGCGTCGATGTGATGAGCGAAGGTAATCACACCTCCATCCATGTGATTTCGCGTGCCGTTCGCGGCTGGGGCTCCGACAACGAAGCTCACCTCGTCATCCACGTGCCGGCGAAGAGCATGGTATCGGCATCCCTGGTGAGTGCGGACTGCAAGGTGAGCGGTCTGGCGGGCGACGTGAAGTTGCAGTCCGTGAGCGGCGATCTTAGCGGCGATACGGATGGCGATATCCGGGCCAGCACCGTCAGCGGCGACGTGCGTCTGACCGCGCACGCCGCGAAGAACGTTGAAATCAAAACCATCAGCGGCGACATCCAGCTCATGGGCGGCGGCGGCGATGTCGATATCACCACCGTCAGCGGCACTGCGATGCTTGAGCTGGGCGAGGTGACTCGTGGACGCCTCAAGACCGTGTCGGGGGATCTGAGCGCGAAGCTTGCCGTTGCGCCCGACGCGCAGATCGAAAGCGAGTCGGTGAGCGGCGATGTGAGCATGACCTTCGCGGGCTCTCCCGCTGCCCAATTCGATGTGCAGTCCTTCGGTGGAGACATCAAGAACTGTTTTGGCCCCAAGGCGCTGGAGTCTCGTTATGGCCCGGGGTCGCGGGTGCAGTTCAAGAACGGCGAAGGCCGCGCGCAGGTGCAAATCCGTACCAAGAGCGGCGATGTGCGCCTGTGCGTCAAAGGCATGGCCGGCGGCGGCATGGCAGGGACCATGGGCAAGCGCGGTGCTAGGGGAACGCAGGCCGTTCAGGGCGGTATATGCCCCACCGCCCGGGTGGCGGCGCTCGGCATGGTGTTGCCCTACATCTACTGAGCTCTCGTCGGCAAACACCTACGCACAGTGAGGAAGGATACCGGCATCGCGCTGCATCCCTCGCCGTTAACGTGGCGGCGTGTAGAACGAACATTGAGGAAGAGGTTTCATGAACGCGGCATTAGTATATTCCACAGCGATCGTGCTACCGGCGTTGCCTTACGAGCGTAATGCGTTGCAGCCTGTCATTTCAGAAAATACCCTGAACTTTCACTACGGCAAGCATCATAAGACCTACGTAGATACGCTGAATAAGCTGATCTTGGGTACTGAATTTGCGGATATGCCGCTCGATAAAATCGTGCAGGCGTCTGCGGGCGAATTGGACCATACCGCCATATTCAACAATGCGGCCCAAGCTTGGAATCACACGTTCTATTGGCACAGCCTGAAGCCCAATGGCGGGGGCGAGCCGCCGATTGCTCTCAAGCGCCTCATGGAGGCGTCTTTCGGCGCCGTCGCCGACTGCAAGAAGGAACTGGCCGAGGCTGCCACGCAGCAATTCGGCAGCGGTTGGGCTTGGCTCGTTCAGGAAGGCGAGAAGCTCAAGATCATCAAGACCGATAATGCCAACACGCCCCTGACCCAGCGAGTGAAGCCTCTGCTGGCCATCGACGTGTGGGAACATGCTTATTATTTGGATTACCAGAATCGTCGCGTCGATTACGTCAATGCGTTGCTGGACAAGCTTGCTAATTGGGGTTTCGCGGCAGAGAATCTCGGCAGGTAAATGCCCTGCGTGTGCGCCGAAACGCCGCGTCCAGTTTTTCCTTTGTACACTTCGGAGCCCATAATGAACCAGTCAGTCAACGCAACCTGTGTTCCCGCTTTCCTCGCCGTGGCAGCGCTCACGGTGTTCTGTGGGTCGGCGCTTGCCGGCGAGGTCAAGGTGAACTTGGTCGGCGCGGAAGAGACGCCGCCGGTAAGCACCACGGCATCCGCGACCGGCACTATCTCCATCGCAGCGGATAAGTCCGTAACTGGAACAATCAAGAGCAGCGGAATCGATGGCACGGTGGCTCATATCCACGTGGGCGCGCCGGGACAAGCCGGGCCTCCCATCATTTCGCTGATCAAAAACGGCGACAACGTGTGGACCGTGCCGGCGGGTTCCAAATTGACCGATGAGCAATATGCGAGTTTCAAGGCCGGGAACTTGTATGTGAATGTGCACAGCGCCATGCATCAGCCGGGCGAGATTCGCGCGCAACTGAAACCTTGAT
>JANYIY010000275.1 GCA_025358615.1 Gammaproteobacteria bacterium
CATCGACGTGCAGGCGATGGGCACGGACTTTCTGCTGTGCTCGGGCTACAAATTCTATGGCCCGCACGTAGGCGTGCTGTATTCGCGGCCAGGTGCACTCGATCAATTGCCCACCGATCGATTGAGCGTGCAGGACCCCGCAGCCCCGTACCGGATCGAAACCGGTACCCTCAATCATGCTTCCATCGACGGTGTGCGCGCCGCCGTGGAATACATCTCGAGCTGGGGTTCCGGCAGCAATTTGCGGGAACGCATCGTCGACGCCATGACCCAGATAGCGGCGTACGAGCACGACCTCGCGCAGTACTATCACGATGCTGTCCGGCGAATTCCCGGCGTGCGGGTCTGGGGCCCGGATTTTTCTCCCGGCCACGCGCGCGCGCCCACGGTGTCGATCACGCTCGACAAAGCGACCGCGGCGCAGGCCGCAATCGCGGCGGGCGAGCAGGGAATTTGCGTATGGGACGGCGACTTCTACGCAGCGCGTCCCGTGCAAGTGTTGGGATTGACCGGAGGCGGCGGGCTGCTGCGAACGGGGGTTTCTATGTACAACACGCGCGATGAGTTGAACCGTTTGCTGAGCGTGCTGAAAACCCTGTCCTAGGCGCTATCGTGACGGCCCGGCCTATGCCAAGCCGGCCGGGCCGCCGGTAGTGTTCGCGCTGAGACCCCGGATAAGGTGCGCCGCCAGACGCTCGGCATGATCACGCAGCTCGGTGGCGGCGGTAGCCTCCCAATGACCGGCTCGCAGCATGGGTCCGAGATAGTAGAGCCTCTCGCTGGCGCGGCCCTTGGCATCCACGCAGGCGCCATACGGCCCCGTGCGCAGGCCCAGGTTCAACGCATCCTCCGTCACCAGCCCCGCCCCGCGCAGCCATGACAAGAGCGCATCCGCGGAGCGCTTGAGCACATAATCAGGACCCGTCGCATTCACAACCAAGTCCACGGTCAACACCGCAAGCGTGTCGCCGCCGCGGGCACGCCAACGCACCTGCAACTGCTCGCCGTGCGGCACGATAGAGTCGATGCGGCCGGCGTTCACCCGCAACTTGCCGTGGCGGCGCAAGGCAGCGATGTGCTCACCCACTTGCGGCGGAACACGGTGCCGGTGGGTATCCCAATACGTCCGCACATGCCGCACGAAGCGCTGTTGCTCGGCGACCGGCAGCCGCCGCCACAGCGATGGCGCCAAATGCCGCAGGAAGGTGATGGCTTCGCGCCAGTCGCCGCCTTCGTTCTCGACTTTGAGGGCAAGCTCACGCGTCATGGCCAGTACTCGCCTGATGGAGTTGCCGCAGGCCAGAAACCCTGCGCGATCCTCTTGTACCTCCGTGGCACGAAATTCGGTCTGCGACTGGGGAATCAACCCATGCCGTGAAATCGTGTGCAGCTGGGGCGAACCTTTCGCACCTCGCGTCAGCGCAGAGGCAATGTCCACCATGGTCAACCCACTGCCGATAATCAGCACCGAATGTTCGGCACCCAGCTCCTTCGGCAAATCCCAGGGATCTCGCCGGTAGGCGTGATGCCCGCCCACTGCTTCGGCCCATGGCTGAGGCGGCGAAGGGGGATTTCCCAACGCCAGTATCACGCGGTCCGCGATGAGCGGCGGGCGATCGGCGAACTGCGCCATGAGCCGATCGTCCGAAGCGTGCGGTGTGACGCGCAGGACTTCTCCGAAAATGCGCTGCAGCCGCATGTGCGGCGCTGCCTTGCGTTCCGCCTTTAGCAGCGCGTCCTGCAGGTAGTCGCCGTACAGTGCGCGCGGCAGGAAATCCTCGCCGCCGACGTTCGGCAGACGGTGTTGCGCGAAGCGCAGAAATTGCAGCGGATCGCCGGAATCAGCCGATAGCCGCAACGCAGGCACATTGAGCAGATAGGGATAATCGCGCTCGGCATAGGCAACGCCGCGGCCCATCTCGCCGCCGCGCTCGATCAGCACGATGTCCGTTGTGTCGGCAGGAGGACAGCGCAACAGATTGGCTGCCAGCACCGTTCCGCAGAACCCGCCGCCCACGATCGCTATGGTGTTGTGCATCCTTGAAAATTCTACCAAACAGTTAAGTCGTTGTTCCGCTAGCATTCTGCGCAATTCGTGGTCAAATAGCGCATTAGTTTCAGCGAGGGGCAGGCCTATGCGACCCAGCAAATTGACCTATTACGCGGACTTCGTGGTCTATCCTGCCGTTATCGTCGGACTTGCGGCGGTTGGCGTGACCCGTGCAACCTGGGCTGGCCGCAGCGAATGGCTGGGGATGGCGGCGGCGGGTTTCGTGATTTGGACGCTGCTCGAGTACATCCTGCATAGAGCGGTATTGC
>JANYIY010000279.1 GCA_025358615.1 Gammaproteobacteria bacterium
GGGCTCTATCCGGGCGGACGCTGGCGCGGCCAGCAGTATGACGTCCGCTTGGCGGCAGCATTGATGTGTCCAGCCCGAGGCTGTGGGATCCGCGACGTACACCACGAAGTCGTTCGATTCCTCGATGGCGTTGAACCAGCCGGCCGTGTGCGTGCTGGCGCGCGCATCCCAGACCAGCTCGGTGCGGCCGGCGCAGTTGAATTCGGCGACCAGTCGGCTGGCGAAATGCGCGACGTCGATTTCGACGCTGTTGGGCACAATGGCAAATACCCTTGCCTGCCTTGGTGCCGCAGAGCGGCGGTTGCTGCGCCGCAGCCGTCGGGCACAGAGCCGCGCCAACGCCAAGGAGAACTGCGACGATTGCGCGGCAATGTCGTCCAGCAGGGCCGTGGGTAACAGCAGCAACTCGCTGTCGCGCAGGGCCAGCACGGTGGCGCTGCGCTGCTCCTTGAGCAGCCAGCCAGCCTCGCCGACCAGTTCGCTGCGTTCGATTTGGGCGGTCAGCAGGGCATTTCCGGGCGTATCGACGCCCGGCGTATTGACGCCTAGGCGGCCGCTGGCGAGCAGATATACTCCGTCAGGAGTGGAACCCGATTCGAATAGCAAACAGCCGGCCGGCAGGGAAAAATGCACGGCTCCGGCGGCCAGGGTCGCCAGCGTGGCGGCGTCCACCTCGGCGAGATCGGCGCAATCGCGCAGGCAGTCGATGGTGCGGCGCATTTCCTGCCCGGCGCCCGATTGCTCTTCATCCAGTGCCATCGCTAAGTTAGCGGCCGCCGCCGCGGATTTCTTTAGCTTCAGGACCGTATGAACAACGCGCTCGGCACAGTGGTCTTCTCGCATGGCAAGGAGAGCGGACCGTGGGGTTCGAAAATCACCGCCATGGCTGCAGTGGTCCGGGACTTGGGGGTGGCGGTGGAGTCGGTGGACTACCGCGGCATCGATGATCCCGGGGCCCGGGTGCACAAGCTCATCGAGACGGGAGCGCGGCTCAAGGCGCCGCTGCTGCTCGTGGGATCGAGCATGGGCGGGCATGTCGCCGCTGCGGCGGCGAGCAGCCTCAAACCCCTCGGCCTGTTCCTGCTGGCGCCCGCCTTTTACATGGCGGGCTACGAGCAATACACCCCGCAAGAGGTCAGCTGTCCCACTGTCATCGTGCATGGCTGGCACGATGACATTGTGCCGGTGGCGAACAGCATCCGCTGGGCCCGAGAGCACCAGGCGGCGCTGCACCTGCTCAACTCCGATCATCGGCTGGAAGATCAGCTCGATGCAATTTGCCGATTGCTGCGCGCGTTTATTACTTGACCGGCACCGGTGCGGCGATGGCGGGCGGCGGACTCGCGATCGGCACGTCCAACTGTGCCTGCGCCAGTTCGCGCAAGGATTCCCCCAGATGCTCGCCGCAGCGCCTGCCCATGGCGTCGTAGCCTGCGCCGAGCGAGGCGATGTACGCCGTCACGTAGCGTTGGCCCGGAGCGGAATTTAGAAACGAGAGCAGATGCTTGAGATCCGCATCGCTCAGGTCACGGTAGCTGTACGCCATGTAGCGGCGCAGCGGCTCGCGCATGTTCGTCTGCAAGGCGGCGCGGCCGGCTTCGCCGGACTTGCGCGCGCTTTCGGCCACCGCCACCCTATCTCTGCCGGCGCCGACCGCGGTGCCGATGGCCACGGCCTGCCCCATGCTCAAGAAAATCTGCACGGTCGACTCGGTGGAGCGCGAAGCATGTTCCAATTTGTCGAACATGGCGTCGCGCTTCGGGGTCGACGGCGCGGTCAGATCGCCGCTCATGATTTTATCTATGGTCGGTTCGTCGAGCACGGCGGTGGCCAGATCAGCCGTCACCATGCGCCGGCCAAGATCGCCGGCGAGGAAGGCGTCGGTCTCCGTCACCGTGGCGGCATCGAGATTCGCGGCCAGCGCACTCAAAGCCGGCGCTTCAAAGACGTCGATGCGAAAGCCGCGCTCTGCAGCCTTGGTGACCGCGTTGATTTGCGAAGTGGAGAGCTTTACGGCGGTATCCGCCGAAAACAGCTGCCGTATATGGGCCGGCATCGATCCCAAGGAAGCGCGCACCTGTTCGCGCATGGCGGCGTCCTGATAGATCTTCGCCGCGGTCTCTATGTCTACGGCCGACCGGGCGGCTTGAATACCGGCGCTCACCGACAGCAGCAATGCGCAAGCAAATGTGAACGCGAAACGTAACATGCAGGAACTCCGGGTGACGCTAAGTCGTGAACGATTGTACACTTCGGGCCACGTCGCCTGAGTCGGTTCCGAGGTGCACATGCGTTCGATCATGGTTATGACAATGTCACTGTCGGTTTTGTTCATTGCCGGCTGTGCTGCCCCCGATCCGCCGTCGCCGCAGAAGACAGTATTCGACCCGTTGACGCAACAACTCGATCGCGCGCGCGCTGTGCAGAAAACTGTGGACGCGAACGCAGACGCCACGCGCAAAGCGGCGGATGCTCAAGAGCGCGGCGATACACCTCCGTAGGTCTTAAGCGCGCATGAACCCTGTGGATGGCCTGGGCCGGGCGTGGCATTGGAGTGTCCGCAAGACCTTGAGTCTGTGGGTGCGGGTCACCATCAAGCCCGATGACGCGGCCGCCGCCATAGCGGCTTCCCTAAGGCCGGTCTGTTATGTCCTGGAGCGCGAAGCCCAAGCGGATCTCGCGGTCTTGAGCATGGTGTGCGCCAAAGAGGGGTTGCCGCGCCCCGAGCGGCGCTTACTGATCGGCGAACGGCGCGCCGATCGAGCCTATTTCGAGCTGCTACGTCCGGCGGGCCTGTTCAGCACTCGGCATGCCTTGCGCGCGCCGATTTACCTGAAGCAACTGGTGCAAGCCGCAGCCTCCCATCCGCAGTTCGATATCGACCTGGTGCCGGTTGCAATTTTTTGGGGCCGCGCGCCGCACAAAGAGGCCAGCCTGTGGCGCCTGTTGTTCGCCGAGAATTGGGTGCTGGTCGGGCGCTTCCGCAAGCTGCTCAATGTGCTGGTCAACGGCCGCAACACCCTGGTGCACTTCGGCGACCCGGTGCGGCTGCGTGATGCTTTGCAGGATGGTATGAACGAGCAGCGCGGCGTGCGCAGGTTATTGCGCAACTTGCGATCCACGCTGCGGGCGCAGCGTGCCTCCACCATCGGGCCCGACCTGTCGCATCGCCGCACCCTGGTGGCACAGTTGCTGAAGACGGCGGAGGTACGCGGCGTGGTGCGCCGCGAAATGCAGGCGCGCGGCTCGCCGCGCCGCGTCGCGCTGCTCGCCGCGCGCAAGTACGCGGTGGAGATTGCCGCCAATTATTCGCAGTCCTTCGTGCGCTTCATGTCGGCGCTGCTGGGCTGGCTGTGGAACCGGCTGTTCGACGGCGTGGATTTCGAGCATGTGGAGAAACTCAACGAGATCGGCGACGGCGTGGAGATCATTTACGTTCCCTGCCATCGCAGCCACATGGATTATCTGCTGCTCTCCTATGTGATCTATCGCAAGGGCTTCGCCGTACCGCACGTGGCGGCGGGCATCAACCTCAATCTACCGGTGATCGGCCGCTTGCTGCGCAAGGGTGGCGCGTTTTTCCTGCGGCGCACGTTCAAGGGCGATGCCCTGTATGCCGCGGTATTCGCCAACTATCTCGGCATCATGATGGCACGCGGCCACCCGTTGGAATATTTCATCGAGGGCGGCCGCAGCCGCACCGGGCGACTGCTCTCGCCGCGCACCGGGATGTTGTCGATGAGCGTGCGCGCGTATCTGCGCAACCCGCGCCGCCCGGTGGTGTTCATGCCCGTGTATTTCGGCTACGAGCGCATCGTGGAGGGGCGCACCTACATCGGCGAATTGTCGGGCCAACCCAAGGAAAAGGAGAGCGTGATCGGCCTGATCAAGGCGGTCGTCGCCGTGCTGCGCAGCAAACTCGGCAAGGTGCATGTTAATCTCGGAGAGCCCATTTCCCTCGACGCCCTGCTGTACCGGCACGATCCGAACTGGCGCGACGCCGCGCGTCAGGGTGAGGAATCGCGGGCCGCATGGCTGAGCGGGGCGGTGGGCGATCTCGCGACGCGGATCAACATCGAGATCAATGCGGCGGCGGCCGTCACACCCGTCAATCTGGTGGCCATGGCGATTTTGGCGACCCCGCGCCAGGCGTTGGCGGAAGCGGACCTGGCACGCCAGCTAGAGCTCTATCAACGGCTGCTGCGCGAGGCGCCGTACGGACCGCTGGTAACCATCACGACGGACGGCGGCGAGCAGATGATCCGTTATGCCGAATCGATGGGAATGCTGCAGCGGCAGAAGCATGCGCTCGGCGACATCATGCGCATGAATGCCGAGAACGCGGTGCTGGCGACCTATTACCGCAACAACATTCTGCATCTGTTCGCCATGCCCTCGCTGCTCGCCTGCTGCTTCGTCAGCAACGCCGCGATGCGGACGGCGGACATTCACCGGCTGGTGTGGCGGGTCTATCCGTACATCGCCGCCGAGTTGTTTCTGCGCTGGGACGAGACGGCGGTGCAGGCCGTCGCCGATGAACTGCTCGAGACTTTTGCGCGGCTCAATCTGCTCAAGGCCAATGCCGAGCGCAGCGAATGGCGGCGACCGGCCTCGACCTCGCTCGAAGCGATCCGCTTGTCGGTGCTGGCGCAGGCCACCATTCAAACCGTCGAGCGCTACTACCTGGCCATTGCATTGCTGCTGCAGGCGGGCAGCGGCACGATGACTCAGGTGGCGCTCGAGCAGCGCTGCCACCTGATGGCCCAGCGCATGTCCGTGCTGTACGGATTGAATTCGCCGGAGTTCTTCGACAAGAGCCTGTTCCGCAATTTCATCGACCTGTTGCGACGCCGGAATGTGATTCAAGTGTCCGAGGGCGGCACCCTCAAGTTTGGTGAACCGCTGCTGGCGGTGGCTGCCGACGCGCAGTTGGTGCTGTCGGAGCAGATCAGGCACAGCATTCTGCAGGTCACATTGGGCCAGTAACTTCAGTCCCAGGCGCCGCCGCCGCGTCCGACTTTGGTGGCGCCGCGGCGTTTCTTCGAGTCGATGCGCCGCTCTTTCGACGCCTTGGTGGGACGGGTCTTCTTGCGGATCTTCGGTTCGACCAGCGCGGCGCGAATCAGCGCCTCCAGGCGTCCGAGGGCGGCGCGGCGATTACCGTCCTGGCTGCGCTCGCTCATGGCTTTGAACAATATGCTGCCGTCATCGATGAGCTTCTGGCCGGCGAGCCTGCGCAGGCGATTTCTGGCGTTCACCGGCAGACTCGAGTTCTGCGGCAGCAAGAATCGCAGTTGCGCGGCGCTCGAGACCTTGTTGACGTTCTGGCCGCCCGGCCCCGAGGAACGAATGAACTTCCATTCCAATTCCTCGTCGGGTATGAGGATGTCCGACGTAATGATCAGGGGCATCTTAAGGTCGGCCGCGATCAGTCCAGATCCAAGGAAGGCGGCGGGTACATGACGATTTCGCGCTGCGCCACGGGGATGGTGATCTTGTGCTCTTTGAACAGCCGCCAGATGGCTCGATTGACTTCCGAGCGCACGTTGTTGACACCTTCCTGCGGATCGGCAATCCAGAACCGCAGCTCGAGTTCGATGCCGCTGTCGCTGAAGTGCATGAGTCGCGAGACGGGCGCCGGCTCGCGCAGCACGCGCGCCTGGCCTTCGCAGGCGGCGAGCAGTATTTGCAGCGCCAATTCCGGATCGTCGCGGTAGCTCACGCGGATGGGCAATTTGAGCCGGATGCGCGGATCGGTGTAGCTCCAGTTGATCACGGCATTGGAGATGAGCTGCTGATTCGGCACCAGCATTTCCAC
>JANYIY010000297.1 GCA_025358615.1 Gammaproteobacteria bacterium
CGACGCCGACGGCCGTCGGCGCGATCTGTCCCGAATCGTCAATGACGTCTCGCCCGAGAACTTGACTCCCGCCTCGCTTCGCCGATTGGCCTCCGTCGCCACCGCGGAACTGCCCTTGATTGCGGACTCGGTTCGGCTTGGGCCGTGTGTCGCCCATGCGGGCAAGTTCATCTGCGTGGGCTTGAACTACCTGGACCACGTCAAGGAGGCGGGCGCTTCGGTCCCCACTGAGCCCATTCTGTTTATGAAGGCAACCAGCGCCATCAGCGGCCCGAACGATGATCTCGTCATTCCGGCGGGTGCGAGCATGGTGGATTGGGAGGTGGAACTCGGCGTGGTGATTGGCTCGGCCGCGAAAAACGTCGGCCTGGACGATGCCCTGAACCACATTGCCGGCTACTGCGTCGTCAACGACGTGAGCGAGCGCGGCTGGCAACTGCAGGGCACGGGCCAGTGGGTGAAGGGCAAGAGCGCGGACAGCTTCGGGCCCATTGGACCCTGGCTCGTGACCCGCGATGAGGTGAGTGATCCGCAGGCGCTGAGACTCGAATTGTCCGTCAACGGCCAAGTCCGCCAAAACAGCTCCACGGCACAGATGATTTTTTCGGTTAGAACCCTGGTCAGCTACATCAGCAAATACATGACTCTGCTCCCCGGAGACATCATCGCCACCGGAACACCGCCCGGCGTCGCCATGGGCGCCAAACCCCCGATATATTTAAAAGTGGGCGACGCCGTGACGCTGCAGATCGAGGGCTTGGGCCGGCAAACTCAGAAGGTGACGGCCGCATGAGCAATCCCCGCTCCCTCATCTCCATGGGTGCATTTTCGATGGCGGGCAACACGCCGTTGGTGGTGCAGCCCATGATTGTGGGTGCGATGGTGGATCAGCTCGGGCTGACCGAGCGTCAATCCGGCCTGGTGGCATCGGTGGAATTGATGGGCCTGACGCTCGGAATCCTGGCCATGATCCGGGTCATGTCCACCGCGCCGCGCGTGGCCTTGGCGGTGTCTGCCGTGGGCATCATCGTCTTGGCGGACATTTTGACCTGCTTCGTCAGCAGCGTCGCCTGGCTTCTGCTCATCCGTTTCATTTCGGGCATCGGCGCCGCCGCCGCCTTCTGCGTATATCTGAACATGGCCTCCTCGGACGAACATCCCGAACATGTGTTCGCCATCGTCAATGCCATTTCGATTGCCTATTCCGGCGTTTTGACTTTCGTCGCTCCCTACATATTGCATGCCGCCGGCCTCGCGGGGTTATTGATCACACTGTCCTGCATGACTCTTTTGGCCCTGTTGACCATTCCGTGGGTGCTGCGTTTCGGGCCGGCCGCTTCGCGTCCGACCAAAACGCAGCAATTCGTATCCTTGCCGTCGCGGGTTGCGCCGCTCTTGGTGATGATGCTGTTGCTGTACACGGGGCATGGCGCCATCTGGGCCTTCCAGGAACGCATCGGCGTGGCGGCCGGCCTCGATGATCATGCGGTCGGCAAGTGGCTGGGCCTGTCCATGCTGGTTTGGGGAGTGGGCGGATCGCTGCTGGCGCGGCTCTTGAGCATGACCATCGGAAGAATGTGGCCCCAAGTCATATCGCTGGGCGCCTCCTGCGTGGCCGTGCTGCTGTTGGTGTATGGATCCACACCAGCCGCATTCGCGATTTCCTGTGGCCTCATTGCCTTCTCCTGGTTCTACGGTCTGCCCTATCAAATGGGCCTGCTCGCGGCGCGCGATCCGAAGGGCCGCGCAGCGCTAGCGGGAGTCATGATGTCCACCGGCGGCATGGCGCTGGGGCCGGCCCTGGCCGCGCTGCTGCTGGTGGGGCACGGGCACTGGCCTATCGGAGTGCTCGCCGGCATTTGTTATTTGTGCGCCTTGGCGATCGCCGTGCCCTCGGCGCGCGCGGCACCGATTTTGGCCCAGGCGCGTCCGGCATGAGTACGCCACTACGCTGTCGCATTCCCGCGCGCTCTTGCAATCACTTCACCCGACATCACTTTGAGAGAGGATGGCGTATCCCATGAGCACAACATCGGCCGCGAAGAGCTTTTCACATCCTGAGTTCCGCGGACGCATCGGCCTGTCGCGAGCGGTCATCACGCCGCCGACGGGCATCTATTCGCGTATGTGGGGCAGCGCCACGCATGACGTGGCGGAGGGCGTGCACCAGCCCATGTATGCCACGTGCATGGTATTGCAGTCGGAAGAGACCTCCGAGCAGCTCGTGCTCATCACCCTGGACGCCATCGCCTTGTGGCAACCCGAAGCCGACAGGATTCGGGACGCCCTGCGCGCGCGCTTCGATCTGCGGCCGGAGCAGCTCATGCTGCATCCCTCGCACACCCACAGTTCGCCCCCCTTGGCGCGACGCCATGCGGATCGTCTGGGCGGTCACTTGATCGCGCCGTATTTGGATTCGTGGCCGGGCATTTGTTGCGAGTTGGTGGCGACGGCCCGGGCCAGTGCTTTCTCTGGCGTTCTTGGCTGGGCCTATGGCAAGTGCAGCCTCGCTTACAACCGTGACTCCGTCGATGAACCCACGGGCCGGGGCGTTTGCGGAATCAACCGCGATCGCGCGGCCGATGACACCGTGCTGGTGGGTCGAATCACCGATGCGGCCGGCGCCACCCGCGGCGTGGTGGTGAATTACGCCTGCCATCCTGTGTCGATGGGCGGCGCCAACAAATTACTGTCACCGGATTACATCGGCCCCATGCGGGATGTCGTGGAGCGCGAGACCGGCGCGGTGTGCCTGTTTCTGCATGGCGCCTCGGGCGATCTGACGCCGCGGCGAAGCTATGAAGCGTTGCCCGACGCGGCTGAACAGAACGGCCGGGAACTGGCCTTCGCGGCTCTGGCGACGTTGAGCGGCATGTTGCCGCCCACGCGCCGGCTCGATTATCAACGGATCGAGGAGTCCGGCACTCCCCTGGGCGTATGGGGTCCCTCGTCCAAGGCGCAGGTATCGAGTCTGCTCGAGGCCGAGTGTCTGCCCGTCATTCTGCCGCTCAAGGACTACCCGCCGCGGGAGACCATTCTGGCGCGGATCAAGGCCTGCACCGAACGCTACGAGTTGGAGCGGCTTGAGCGAATGCTCGCCATCCGCGAGCGGCTGGGCACTCAGACCACCGGCACGTTTCCCGTGACGGTTTGGCGGGTGGGCGATGCCTACATGGTCTCGACCACGGGTGAACCGTACAGCCGCTACCAGGTCGCGCTGCGCGAGCGCTTCGCCGAGTCCACCGTCGCCGTTCTGAATCTCACCAATGGCGCCACCAATTATCTGCCGGAGGCCGCCGCCTACGATCACGACAATTATCCTGCACGGGTGACTGAATATGCCGCCGGCTGCCTGGAAGGCGTGATCGAGCAAACCTCCACCGCGATGCAGCGGCTGTGACGGCAACGGAAATTGCATATGACATCGGCTGACGAGAACCCAATCCTGTCCGACGACGATTTGTCCGACGACCCCTTCGACGCGTGGTACTCGCCGCGGATCGACCGCGGACTTTTACGAGGACTGATGAAGCGCACGAATCACCACGGACTCCTCACCTTGGGGCTGTGGCTGATGCTGTGCATTGCCACGGGCACATTGGTGGTTCTCTGCCGCCACAGCCTGTGGGTGTGGCCCTCGATGCTGCTGTATGGATCCGTGCTGTGCTTCGCCTACGCGGCCTCGCATGAATGCGCGCACGGTACGGCCTTCAAGAGCCGCTGGCTCAACGAAGCGGTGTTCTGGTTCACCTCGCTGGTGTTCATCGAAGAGCCGCTGTATCGGCGCTATTCCCATGCCGGCCATCACACCAATACCTGGTTCAATGATGTAGACCCGCAGAAGCCCTATGGAAATCCGCTGACGCTGACGCAGTATCTGACGGGGACCTTAGGCGTAACCTTCTACTTCGACGCCGTGCGGCAACTCGTGCGCCATAGCAGCGGCCGCTTCACGGCCGAGGAGATCGCCTTCCTGCCGCCCTCGGAAATCCGCAGGGCCATCATGAACTCGAGGCTCATGTCGGCGTGCTACTCAGCGCTGTTGCTATGGGGCATCGTGTTTCAAAGCCCATGGCCGTTCATTCTGTATTTCATCCCGCGTTTCCTCGGCGGCTGCGTGGTTACTCTCTACATCAATACTCAGCATATGTGCATGGCGGAGGATATATACGATCATCGCCAGACCACCCGCTCCATCCGCGCCGGCTGGCTCGAACGCCATCTGTACTGGAACATGAACCACCACATCGAACACCATCTGTTTCCGGCAGTGCCATTCCATGCGCTGCCTGAGCTGAGCAAGGCCATCGCCGGCCAGCTTCCCACACCGCTCGACGGCGTGGTGGCGGCCAATACCGACATTCTCAAGGCCATCTCCCGCCAGCGCACCGAACCGCGATTCAATCTGTCACGGGCGAAATTAAGCGATGGCTGAGTGGATCAAGGTGCCGAACGGCGAGAGCATGACCGAAGCAACCATGATCGCGGCCTCCGCCCTCGGTAAAAGACTCATCGTCTACAAAACCGCGGACGGCTACTTTGCGACGGATCGTCGCTGTACTCACCAGGCGGCGGATCTGCTGCGCGGCTACTTCGATGCAAACGTCATCGAATGCCCCGTGCATCAGGGCAGGTTCAATATCTGCACCGGCGCCCCCTTGAGCGCGCCGGCGAGCGCGCCCTTGAAAACCTATCCTGTCAAACTCGAGGCGGGTGAGGTGTTCGTCGAGGTCTGATCGGATGGCTCAGCCTGTTGACTCGCCGACCTGCAGGCGCACCGGCAGCACCACATGGCGCTTGGAAAATGCCCCGGTCTTCAGGCGCTGAATCAAGAGTTCGCCGGCGTGACGTCCTAATTCATAGGCCGGGGACACCACCGTGGTCATGGTGGGCGAGGTATAGCGCCAGACGTCGAAGCCGTTGAACCCCGCGATGACCAGATCTTTCGGCACGCGGATACCCGAGAGCTCGCAGGCCTTCAGTGCGGCGGCGGCCATGGAGTCCGTGGCGGCGACGATGGCATCCGGCGTGCGCTTGGCAAGGTGATCCTTCACCACCTGCTGCACGTCATCGAAGCGCTCGGAAGGTGCGATCAGGGTCTTCACGTCGATGGACGGCGAAGCCGCGGCGAACACGCCTCGCAATCCCTTCTCACGCTGCTCGAGCGCGCACCAATCCAGAGCGGGGCGCACGAACACCACGGAGCGCAGGCGCTTCTTTAGCAGGTACTGCCCCAGCTGTTTGCCGCCTGAGAGATCGTCCTGACTGACCACCGCGACATTCGGCGCCGTCGATTGGAAGACCTCTTGGAAAACGACGATGGGCTGGCCGAGACGCGTCAAATTCGCGAATTGTTCCTTGCGCAGCGCCTTCGGGCCGCAAAGGATGGCACATAGCGCCTCATTGCCCACCTTGTTGAGAATGGTGGCGTTCTCGAAACGCTCGGGCGCGACGCCTTGCACATCCAGTGTGTAGTCGAGGCTGCTGAGATAGTTGCTCAAGCCGCTGACCAGGCGCGAGATGAAGGGATCGTTGAGAAAGGCCGGGTCGCTGTCAGCGATGACGATGCCCACCGAATACTCTTCGGACAGCCTCAGGCTGCGGGCGCTGACATTGGGCCGGTAATTGAGGCGGGCAATGGCCTCCTCGACGCGCTTACGGGTCTGTACCCTGACAGGCTTGGACCGGACGAAGTTCGACACGGTCATCACGGAGACGCCCGCTTCCTTCGCCACATCGCTCAGTGTCGCGCGTGCAAGCTTCCTGCGCGACGGATCCGCCTCGCGAATTCCCTTCATCCGCCACTCCAAGATCGATCGTCAAGAGTCGGCCCAATCGCCGATGCCCGGTTTATTTATTCTACAGGCGTATAGCCTAATCGATTTGCGTCGCGGTGACTGCGCCGTCGATCGTCAATTCCGTTCCCGAAATATAGAGAGCATCCGCCGAGGCCAAAAATAAAATAGCGGCGGCGACATCCTGCACACTGCCCATGCGGCCCAAGGGCATTTTATCGATCACGGCCTGCCGCGCCTTGGCCGGGTCGGGCGCCTCCTCGAAGGCCCTGTCCATGATGGGCGTGTCGATATACCCCGGACAGACGCTATTGACGCGAATACCCTGCGGCCCGCCATCTTTGGCGAGACAGCGCGATAACATAATGATGCCGGCTTTGGCGGCGCAGTAGGCTGGGGCGGTCACGCCGCCCACCTGCCCCATCACAGAGGCGACATTGACGATGGCCCCGGACCGCCGGCTCGCGAAACTCGGCCACACCGCCTTGGAATATAAATAGACGCTGCGCAGGTTGGTGTCGAAAACACGGTTCCAATCAGTCAGTTCCAGCTGCGCGATGCGCCGTCCCATGTTGATGCCGGCATTGTTGACCAACACGTCCACACCGCGGCTCTGCGCGAGCACCTGGGCGACGCTGGCGGACACCTGTTCGGGATTCGAAACGTCTGCGACCAGCGGAATGAACTGCCCGCGCGCTCCGGATGCGGCCTGGGCACTGCGCTCGACCGCCGCGCGGTCGACATCGATGCCGTACACGGCCGCTCCTTCGCAGGCGAAGGCCGTGGCCACGCCCTGGCCTATGCCTGAGCCCGCGCCGGTCACGATGACCACTTTGCCGGCGAAACGCGGCGGTGATTGCGAGCCGGTCATGGGCTCAGTGCGGAAAAAATAGATCGGAAAACAGGAGCATGGCACCCAAAATCAGAACCACGAATCCGACCGACCATAGTATGACGCTCCTGTACCAGACATCGCCCAGGCCTACCCGCAGCAAGGCAGCACTGTCCCACAGCGTCGCGCGTTCGGCCAGCGGAGGTACCACCGCGCCGCGATGCAGGCCGCTGCCGATGAGGCACAGTGCCAAGGATGCCAGCCAGGTGACCGCCGCTTGATTCGCAAAAGGATAGAACCAGGCCGGCATGACCATCAAGAGGCCGACGATCTTGAGCACCACGCCGACGGCAAATCCGCCGACGATGGCAAGGATGCCGCCCGTGGAGTTGACGCGCCGGGTCAGAATGCCCAGCACGAAGATCGCGGCGAAGGGCGGCGCGAAGAAGGCGTTCAACGTCTGGATGTATTGGAAAATGCCGCCGCCGGATTGACTCAGCCAGATCGCGATCAGGATGCCGAGGATCACCGATGCCACCGAGGCCAGTACGCCGAATTTCACCAGCTCATCGTCGGTGGCATTGCGGCGGAACAGCGGCACGTAGATGTCGATGGTCAGCACCGTCGCGGTGGAATTGACCACCGAGGTGATGGTGGCCTGAACCGCGCTGAACAGCACCGCCAGCAGCAAACCGCGCATGCCGACCGGGAGCAGCTCGGTGACCAGAACGATGTAGCCCTTGTCGGCCTGATGCTGCGCGCTCAACCAATCGCCCGACAGATATTCAGGATGCAGGGCAAACAGAATCAGGCCGGGCAGTACGGTGATCAGGGGCAGCAGCAATTTGACGTAACCGGCGAACACCACGGCCATGCGCGCATCCCACACACTGCGCGAGCCCAGGATCCGTTGAATCATGAATTGATTGAGCACGTTGTACCAAATGCTCACCGACATCACGAGAAAGAACAGGCCGGTCCATGGCGTGAGAGGATGATCCGGTCCCTGAAACACCGAGAGGCGGTTGTAGCTGCCGGAGGTGGTCAAATGCGAGACCACG
Source organism: Gammaproteobacteria bacterium (assembly GCA_025358615.1). Classification (GTDB taxonomy): domain Bacteria; phylum Pseudomonadota; class Gammaproteobacteria; order Steroidobacterales; family Steroidobacteraceae; genus Bog-1198. Next base: position 7,689 of record JANYIY010000297.1, read on the forward strand.
TGGCTGAGCGCATCGTGCCAGGCCCCCGTAGCGGCACGGTTGCGTTCGATGACCGTGCGAAAGCCATCGATGATGTTGCCGTGACCGTTCACGGCGAGCAGACCCAGCACCGTCACCGCCGAGGCCCCGGTGATTTTCACCACCGCGGTGAACACGCCCGTCCAGGCCACCGACGATAGGCCTCCATAAATGGCCCAGCCGCCGGCGAACAAGCCCGTCAGCACGATGCACACCGGCATCGGCCAACCGAAGAAGCCATTGAGCGCCAGGCCGCCGGTGTACAGCACCGCGGCCATGAAAATGATTATGTTCGCGATCACGGTGGTAAAGGCGAAAATCTGGCGCACCACCGGCCCATAGCGTCGCGCGAGAAACTCCGGAATTGTCACCACCTTCGATGACAGCAGGAAGGGAATGAAGATGAAAATCATGAACAGGAAAGTAAATACGTTCAGCCATTCATAAAGCGCCGGGCAGATGCCGAGCAGAAACGCGGCCCCCACCATGCCGATGAATTGTTCGGTGCTGATATTGGCCGCGATGTAGCTGGCGCCGACCACATACCAGCGCAGCTTCCTGCCCGCGAGAAAATATTCCGTGGACGAGGCACGCTCTCCCTTTCCGGAGAAGAAGCCCACCAAGGACAGCGCGGCCACGAAGAGAAAGAACTCCAGATAGTCCAGTGAGTTAAGCGAGAGCGCGGAAACGGCACTCAAAAGCGATCTACCCCTCGCTCAGAAGGTCGCGTATGGCGAGGTCGGCGGCACCGAGCACTACTTCCATGGAGCCCATCGCATAGACCGCAACTCGCGTCGGATACGGCCCCACGGCATAGTCGGCGCGTGGCGGCAGATAGCTCGCATAGCCATTGACGATATTGAGCACGGCGATGCTGTGGCCGGGGAAGCGCCGCCGCAGCTCGAGCTGGAAGGCAGTGTGCATTTCGGCGGGTGTGCCGACGATGAAAGAATCACCCAATTGCCATACCAGGAAGGAAAAATCTCCCTCGGTGCCGTCGCCCACGGATTCCCTTTGCAGAAGCCGCCGGGTAAGGCGTTCGACCATGTAGTCTTCCTGCGCCGCCGCGATGGCCGCCTTCAGTTCTTCGCGGCTGGGCATGTCCGCAATGGCCAGGCGCACGGTCACGCGGCGCGAACGGATGCTGGTTCCCGGCGTCGCGACACGCTCCCGCCAAATCGCGAGCGGAGTGCCGGACTCTTCGACGCCCGCGAAGCCCAACGCAGTACTGGGAGGAAACATCGATGCCAGCACCGACAGGGTCGAAAAGCCCACCTCGCGGCCGTTCTGGTCGGCCGCGCTTGAATCGCTTTCGAAACTGCGCCGCGGAGTCTGGTTGCCGGACGCCCCATGCAAGAACACGCATTCGGCGGCGCCGGTGTCCGCCTCCACCGTTTCGCGCAGGGCGCCCACGTAGTCGGGAGACACCAGCGTGTTCCCGCCGCCCAGGGAAATCGGGTGACAGGCGTAGTTCACAAAAGTGGCCCGCGTCTTGCCGTGACCGTCAAGCACGCGGCCCACCAATAAGGTGTCATCCGCTGGGGCGCCTGGATTCAGGCCGCAAAGCACCCGGCCGTCATCCGGCGAGGTGAGGTCGCGGTTGTACGCCAGCTCGCAGCGGCCTGCACGCCAGGTGAGGGTTGACGGTTCCAGCCGAGCGCGCGCCTTGGCAATGAGTTCGATGCAGGCGGCCTTGATCTGGGCGCGATACTGCGGAATGAGATGGCCGCCGGGGCGGTTGACGAACTCGAGCGCCGTCCGCGGCGCGCTGTGCGTGTGCGAGGGATGCAGCATCAATTCATCTTCGCGCAGGCCCGAACCTTCGAGAATCGCGGTTCGCAGCTCCAGCTCGTCCTGCTTCGAGCTCCACCAGCTCAGGTCGAGCGCCAACAGGGTCAGTGCGTGATTGCCGTCGGCATCGGCGAACATGGCGCAGGTGGCCAACAGAGGCTTGTGCACTCCACTGGCGATATCATGCGTGGAGCTACCCCAGCATCGCGCGTAGATCCCCGGCGGCGGCGTGATGTCGGTGCGTGCGGCGCCGAAGGTGCCGACGAACTCCGAATCCCGAATCATCAGTTCCGGTGCGGCCGCCATTGCTCACTCCTCCACTGCAAATGATTCCCGGGCCGATGCCGGCCCGGGAATCCAGTCTAGCGCATGCTAAAAGTTCTTCGAGATCTCGATGCCGAAGGTGCGCGGCGGACTGGTGGTGACGAAGCGCTGGGTGCCCTGTGCATAAGCCCCCGTGTAATCGCCGGGACCGCCCGCAAAGGTCTCCACGCCTATCTGGGGAATGGCATTGGTCAGATTGGCGACATAGGTCGTGTATTCCCATCCGTCATGAGCTGCCGCGAATCTCAGATTGAGCTCGCCATAGCCGGGAAGCTGGAAGTTCGGATTCACCGGTGTATTGGTGTTGCTCAGATTTCGCTGACCCACGTAGGCGTAGTCAAGCCGCGCGGTGGCATCCCACTCAGGCCGCGGCTGCAGTTTGTACTGTGCTCCGGCGGTGACTTGCGTTTTCGGCGCGCTCTCGAGAGGAGCGCCGATGGTGCCCGGCGAGCCTTCGACCACGGAGACGATTTTGCCGTCGGCATACTGGCCGGAGAGATTCACCTGCAGATGATCGGTCACGAGGGCGTGGAACTCCGCATCGACGCCGTTGATGCGCGCGGCACCGGCATTGCCCACGAAGGAGGCACCGCACCCGCTGTCGTATTGATCCAGGTTGATGGTGGTTTGCAGATCGGTCCAGTCCACCCGGAAGACGGTCACGTTGGCCGTGAGCCGGCCATTCAGGAAAGCGCTCTTGATGCCCAACTCAGTATTCTTGATGGCGTCGGATTTGAACTCCGCGGCGGATGCCGGATCGGTAATGCCGAAGGCGGCCAAAGCGGAGGCGCAGCCCGGCGTCGACAGATTACCGATGGGATTGTGGCCGCCGATGCGAAAGCCCTTGGAATACGCGGCGTACAGATTGATGTTATCCGTGGCCGCGAACGTGAGTGTCGCCCGAGGCGTCGTCTTGCTCTCCGCGACCGGCTCTTGAATGGTGGTGCTGCCCTGGGGCGGCGCGCCCGCGAACACATCGCTGAAGTCGGTGCGGGTGGCATCGACATTCTGCGAGGAGTGCCTGGCGCCGAGCGACAAGGCGATGCGCGGCGTGAAATGCAGGGTGGCGTCGATGAAGTAAGACTTGTTGGTGTAGGTGGCGATGTATTCGCCGTCCCATACCGTCTGGGTGAGGCTGGGCGGAATCCTCAAGGGAGCCTCGGCATCGGTCAGCCACGCGGATCCCACAGTCACACCGCCGACGGCATCGCGCTTCTCACGCTGATAGAAACCGCCCACGGTCCAGTCCAGACCCGATCCCGTCCACAACAAGTCCTTCTCGCTGCCCTGCAGGCGCAGTTCCTGGCTCAAAATTCGAGTTCCAACCGCAAAGGTGACCGGGGCCGGCGTCGGCAACGGGACGGTGCCGTCGCCGCCGAGCGCTCCGTAGGTCACGCCCGCGAAATCCACCGACGAGGAGTGATTTCTTTCGATCCAACCCGTGATGGAATGCAGCGTCGCGGGACCGAAGTCATAAGCCGCCTCCAAGGACGCCAGGGAGTAGTGCGTCGAGCTGGGCTGCAGCTGGAACTGATTGGCGGTGAGCGGACTTTGCGAAGTCTGCAGCACCGGCTCGTAATTCGGCAGCGAATCGGAAACCTTCGAGTCGTACATGAAGGCCAGGGTGGCATCGAAGGCGTCATTCGGCTTGAAGCGTACCGCTATGCGCCCGCCGCCGTTCTGATTCTCGTTCACGTTCTTCTGAAATTCGCCGGCGCCGTACACATTGGCGCCGAGCGAGTTGAAGGCCACGAGG
>JANYIY010000313.1 GCA_025358615.1 Gammaproteobacteria bacterium
GGAGCGTTTACGTTATTTGGTGGGCGATTGCACGAGATCGCCGCCGCTTGAAATCGCGAACATAGGGGAACGGAATTAGATGAGCTTTACCAGAGGCGATGACGACAGTACTTCTCGGCGGCGAATGGGCGGCCGGCGAACCGGCGGCCGGCGAACCGGTGCCTGGACCCGAGCATTCTGCCTAGCCGCCTTGAGTGTGGTGGCGGGCGCCCACGCCAACACCTCCAACGGCTACAACCTGCCTCTCGGAGTCACCGGCTTGAGCCGCGACATCTATGCCTTGCACATGGAAGTCTTCTGGATATGCGTGGCCATCGCAGTCGGCGTGTTCGGCGTGATGATTTATGCTTTGGTCAAGTTCCGCCATTCGCAGGGCGCCGTCCCCGACACCACCCTGGTACACAGCACCAAGGTGGAGATCATTTGGACCGTTATTCCGGTGATCATCCTGGTGGCTATGGCGATACCGGCCGCGAAGGTCATTCTCATGATGGAGGACACGCGCAACTCCGAGCTGTCCATCAGGGTCACCGCCTATCAGTGGAAATGGCAGTACCAATATATGGACGCCGCCGAGGGGGTCAACTTTTTCTCGACCCTGGCGCGCGATTCGAATTTTGCCCGCCAGCTGCGCTCAGGCATCGATCCGAAGTCGGTCGAGAACTATCTGCTGGACGTCGATCATCCCATGGTCATCCCGAGCGGCACCAAAGTGCGCCTGTTGCTGACCTCCGAGGACGTCATCCACGCCTGGTGGGTCCCCGACTTCGGCGCCAAGCGTGCCGCCGTGCCTGGATTCGTCAACGAATTGTGGTTCAAGGTCGACCCGGGCAAGGAAGGCATCTACCGCGGCCAGTGCACCTCGCTATGCGGCCGCGATCACGGCTTCATGCCCATCGTCGTCGACGTACGCACGCCGGACGATTTCAAGAAATGGGTCGATGAGCAAAAAGCGGCAGTGAAGCAGGCCGCGGCGCACGCTGCCGCACCGCCGCCCACCGCGCAGGTCTTGTCGACGGCAACGAATTAAACCGCAATTCACGAGAGAGCTTAAAGACTATGGCCTACGCCCAAGCGAACGACACCGCTCATCACGACGACCATCACGATCAGCCCGCGACCGGGATCAAGCGTTGGTTGTTCGCCACCAATCATAAAGACATCGGCACCATGTACCTGGTGTTCAGCCTGATCATGTTCTTCATCGGCGGCGCGATGGCCATGGTTATTCGGGCGGAATTGTTCCAACCCGGCCTGCAGCTCGTCGATCCAGTGCTTTTCAATCAGCTGACCACCAATCACGCGCTGGTGATGATTTTCGGCGCCGTCATGCCGGCCTTCGTCGGTCTCGCGAATTGGATGATCCCGATGCAGATCGGCGCTCCCGACATGGCGCTGCCGCGCATGAACAACTTCAGCTTCTGGATTCTGCCATTCGCCTTCACTCTGCTGTTGTCCACGTTCTTGGTTCCCGGCGGCGCGGCCGCCGGCGGCTGGACCCTGTATCCGCCGCTGTCCCTGCAGACCGGCGACAGCTTTCCCATGCTGATTTTTGCGATTCACATGATGGGCATCTCCTCCATCATGGGCGCCATTAACGTGATCGTGACCATCATGAACATGCGCGCCCCCGGCATGAATTTGCTGAGAATGCCGCTGTTTACCTGGTCCTGGCTGATCACTGCCTACCTGTTGATCGCGGTGATGCCGGTGCTTGCGGGCGCCGTGACCATGCTGCTCACCGACCATTTCTTCGGCACCAGCTTCTTCAATGCGGCGGGCGGCGGCGACCCGATCATGTTCGAGCACATTTTCTGGTTCTTCGGTCACCCGGAGGTCTACATCATGGTGCTGCCGGCGTTCGGCATCATTTCAGAGATTCTGCCGACCTTCTCGCGCAAGCCTCTGTTCGGCGCGACCTCGATGATTTACGCCATCGCATCCATCGCCTTCCTGTCGTTCATCGTGTGGGGCCACCACATGTTCGTGGACGGCATGCCGCTGGCCGCGCAATTGTTCTACATGATGTCCACCATGCTGATCGCGGTGCCCACCGGCGTGAAGGTGTTCAATTGGACGGCCACCATGTGGCGCGGTTCTCTAAGCTTCGAGCCGCCCATGCTGTTCGCGCTCGCCTTCCTGTTCCTGTTCAGCATCGGCGGCTTTTCCGGCCTGATGCTGGCCATCGTGCCGGCGGACTTCCAATACAATCAGACCTATTTCGTGGTCGCGCACTTTCACTACGTGCTGGTGCCGGGCGCCATCTTCGGCATCATGGCCGGGGTGTACTACTGGCTGCCGAAGTGGACCGGTCACATGTACAACATGACCCTGGCCAAGGCGCATTTCTGGCTGTCGGCGATCTTCGTCAATGTCCTGTTCTTCCCGCAGCATTTCTTGGGATTGGCCGGCATGCCGCGCCGCATCCCTGATTACGCGGTGCAGTTCACCGATTGGAACATGGTGTCGTCCATAGGCGGGTTCTTCTTCGGCGCATCGCAGATCCTGTTTGCCATCGTGGTCGTGCAGTGTGCGCGCGGCGGCAAGAAGGCGACTTCCATAGTCTGGGAGGGAACGCATCCCACCGGGTTGGAGTGGACCTTGCCCTCGCCCGCGCCATATCACAGCTTCAGCACTGCGCCCGAGATTCCGTGAATGTAGCCGGGCAGGGTGCCGCACGCACAACGAATAGCAAGCGCCGAATCCGCAATGGGGCCTTGGGGTTGGCGGGATTGGCGATCATGTTTTATTTGGGCTTCATCGCCTTGTTGGTGTTTCGCCGCTATCACTGATGCAGCCGCCGAACTCTCAAAAGCGCGCCAATCGGAAGCTGGTCAGGGCGCTGCTCATCATGACCGCCGGCAGTTTCGCCTTTGGCTGGGCGCTCGTGCCCCTATACGATGTGTTGTGCAGGGCCGCCGGCATCGGCAACGCCGAAGCCAAAGCCGGCAAGGCCACCGTAGTCGAAGCAGTCGATCCCAATCGCGAGGTGACCATCGAGTTCCTGGTCCAGGCAGGATCGGTGGGCAGCTTCGATTTCAAGCCGACGGTCGCCTCCATGCGGATTCATCCGGGCAAGCTGTACGACACCACGTTTTACGCCAAGAATTTGACCAAGGAAGCCGCCGTAGCCCAGGCTGTGCCCAGCATTACCCCGACCGGCACGGCAAAGTACTTTCACAAGACCGAGTGCTTCTGTTTCAGCCCGCAGAGATTTAGCCCCAACGAGGGGCGGGACATGCCGGTGCGCTTCATCGTCGACCCGGGGCTGCCCGGCAATGTGGACAAGCTCACATTGGCGTACACCATCTACGATACGACCGCGACGGCGACCGCGCAATCGGCAACACGTCCGTGACCAAACGTTTTAAACTCAAGTTTTCATTTACCGTTTAGAGATCAAGAATCATGGCGCAAGCGCACGCGGATGCAGACAAGTACTACATTCCTCACAGCAGTCCGTGGCCCATCTATGGATCCATAACCCTGTTCACGCTGATGAGCGGCGCCATCGCCACGCTCGACGGTTGGCTGCCGGCCTATGCCCTGATTCCGGGCTTCGTCATGTTGGCGCTGCTGTTTGTCTTCTGGTTCCACACCGTCATCGCTGAGAATCAGGCCGGCATCTACAACATGGCGGTGGACCGCTCGTTCCGCATGGGAATGATGTGGTTCATATTCTCCGAAGTGATGTTCTTCGCCGCCTTCTTCGGCGCCCTGTTCTATGCGCGCAATTTCTCCGTTCCCTGGCTGGCGGGCGACGGAGTCAAGATCTTCAGCAAGTTGCTGCTGTGGAACAACTACGACGGCGTCTGGCCCACCAATGGTCCGGGCGTCGTGGGTGGCAAGGCCGACGGCACGTTCGAAATCGTTCCCGCGCTCGGTTTGCCGGCGCTCAACACCGCCATCCTGCTGACCAGCAGCGTCACGGTGACGATTGCGCACCACGCCTTGCTCACCGGCCATCGTGGGCGCCTGAAGATCTTCCTGGCGCTGACCTTTTTGCTCGGCTTCACTTTCGTGGGCTTTCAAGCCTTTGAATACCACGAGGCGTACACCGAACTGGGCCTGCGATTGGGCACCGGCATTTACGGCTCGACATTCTTCATGCTCACGGGATTTCACGGCATGCACGTCACCGTGGGAGCCATCATGCTCACCGTCATCTGGTTCCGGGTGATGAAGGGCCACTTCACACCTAAACGCCATTTCGGCTTCGAGGCCGTCGCCTGGTACTGGCACTTCGTCGACGTGGTGTGGCTGGGGCTGTTTACCTTCGTTTACTGGTTGTAGCCCGGGACGATGTGCTGCGGAACGATCCATCCGCTGTAATAGGCGACGATCAGCAGCACGAACAGCAGCACTGACAGGCCGATGCGCCACGCCAACGCCTTTACCATCTTGGGCCCATCTTGCGCATTGCTGCTCGTTAGATGGAACAATGCCTTGCCTAGGCTGATCAAAATCAGCAACAGCATCGCAATGACGAGATATTTGAATTCCATGGCAACTCGCGAATCTTGAGCGGGGCGCAGGCAGTATATCGTGTCAATCAAAATCGGCTCCCGCATCTTCGCGCCGCACCCGTTCACCACCCTTGTAGCCCTAGTTCTCATGGTGCTGCTGGTGTCGCTCGGCCGTTGGCAATTGCGCCGCGCGGACGAGAAGCGCGCGCTGTTCGACTCTTTCGCCGCGGGTGTGGATGCCACGCAACCGATCGAATTCGGCACACCTCCGGTCAAGCGCTACCAGCACGTGGCGGCGGGCGGTCACTACGATGAAACTCGGCAGGTGCTGATTGACAATATGATGAATGCCGAGCACGTCGGTTATTTCGTGATCACACCGTTCGCGCTCGCGGGCGGCGGCTGGGTGTTGGTCAACCGTGGCTGGGTGCCGTTGGGGGCGAGCCGCGCCGAACGGCCGGCCATCCCGGTCGGCGGCGACCAGCGACAGCTACACGGCCGCGCCGATCACATGCCGAGTCCCGGCATTCAATTGGGCACCAAGGCGCAACTCCTGCCGCCCTATCCCGTGGTCGCGGCCTTTCCCAGCCGCGCCGAGATCGCCGGCCTGCTGCACGAATCCTCCTGGACTACCGCCACCGATTTGGTGCTGCTCGACCCCGGCGAACCGGATGGCTACGTGCGCAATTGGTCGGCGCCCGGGTTTCCGCCCATGCGCCACATCGGCTACGCCGTGCAATGGTTCGCGCTGGCCCTGACCTTGGGCGTGATTTATGTGGTCACGAATTTGCGGCGCGGCGGCGGGGCGGCGTCATGACGCATCAAAACGCTCACGATCGCCGTCAGCGTCGCGTACTAATCGGTGTGGCACTGCTGTTTTTTGCGCCATTGGGATTGGCTTTCTATCTGTACTACGGCCACGGCACCTGGCACCCGGGTGGCAGCGTCAACGCGGGCGAGTTAGTGCATCCGGCGCGACCGCTACCGTCTCTGGCGCTGCCCCTGTGGGCAGCGGACGGCGCAAGCACCGATCCGAATTTCCTCAAGGGGAAGTGGACATTTCTTTACGTGGGAGCGGGCCACTGCGACGAGGCCTGCCTAGGCCGGCTGTACGACACCCGCCAGGTACGAATCGCATTGGATCGCGACATGCAGCGCGTGCAACGGGTGTTCATCGCCGACCCGGGTTGCTGCGACGCGCAATTCTTGCACGAGCAACACCCTGATCTGATCGTTATTCGCGCCGGCCCTGAGGCTGCGCCTCTGCTCGCACTTCTGCCGTACCGCAACGGAGCTGCGCAGCCGCGCGTGTATGTGGTCGATCCTCTCGGCAATCTCATGATGTCCTATGCGCCGGACGCCAAGGCCAAAGGCATGCTCCAGGACATGAAGCGGCTGTTGCGGCTTTCCTCCATAGGGTAGCCGGCCCATGGTTCCGCAACGACGATTGTTCTGGTTCAGGCGTCTGGCCTTGGCGGGCGCATTTCTGGCCGCCGCCGTGGTCGTGCTTGGCGCCTGGGTGCGCCTCACCGATGCCGGCTTGGGATGCCCGGACTGGCCGGGTTGTTACGGGCACATTTATCCGAACGCCGGCGTTGCCAATGCCGGGGCGGGTTCGCACTTCGCCAAGGCGCTGCACGAGATGATTCATCGTTATTTCGCTTCGTCACTCGGAGTGCTCATCGCCGTGTTGGCGGTGTGGGCGGTGCGCTTCCGCGCCGACCACCACCAGCCGCTGCTGCCCGCCGTACTGGCCTTCGTGGTCGTGTGTGTGCAAGGGGCGCTGGGGGCGTTGACGGTGACCTTGCTGCTCAAGCCTCTAATAGTCACCGCACACTTGCTGGGCGGTCTCTCAACATTGGGGTTGTTGTGGTGGCTGGCACTGGCTCCGGGGACGCGGCAGCTCACGGAGCGCGAAGTTGCATTGAGAAAATATGCCCTTGCCGCTCTTGCCGTATTGATATTGCAAATTGCCTTGGGCGGCTGGACCAGTACCAACTATGCGGCGGTGGCCTGTCCGGATTTGCCCACCTGCCAGAATTCCTGGTGGCCGCAGATGGACTTTCGCGATGCCTTCGTCCTGTGGCGTGGGCTCGGGATCAATTACGAGGGCGGTGTTCTCGCGAATCCGGCTCGCGTTGCCATTCACTTCACGCATCGCTTGGGCGCCGTGGTCGCGGGCTCAATCTTGATCACCTTAGGGGTTCTGGCCACCGCCGCTGCCACGAGTGCGCGGCTGCGCGTGGCGGGGCTGCTATTGGTGCTGGCAGTGGCGCTGCAGATCTGCATCGGGGTATCCACGGTACACTGGGGTATCCCGTTGCCGCTGGCGACTCTGCATAATGCGGGCGCCGCTTTTCTGGTTGTGTGTCTCGTGACCTTGCTGCGGGCACTGTGGCCGGCCCCCGGTAGGCCGGCCCCCGGTAAGCCGGCCTCCGCAATCAACATGGTACCCTTGCAGCGTGCCGACCCTACCTGAAAGCCGCTCAATTGCCCTCACCGGTGTAGGTGGGTGGCGAGATTTTCTCGAGCTCACCAAGCCCAAGGTGAGCCTGCTGATCGTGTTCACCGCCGTCGTCGGGATGATCCTCGCATCCCCGGGATTCGTGCCCTTGCCCGCGCTGATTTTTGGCACGTTGGGCATCGCCTTGGCGTCCGGATCCGCGGCAGCGTTCAACCATGTGCTCGACCGTCGCATCGATGAACAGATGGCGCGCACTCGGCACAGGCCGCTGCCAACGGGTCACCTGCAAATGACGCATGCCGTGGTGTTCGCGGCGCTGCTTGCCGTCGCGTCCATGCTCATTCTGACATTGCTCGTCAACGTGCTGACGGCGGCACTGACGTTCTGTTCTCTGATCGGATACGCCATCGTCTATACGATGTGGCTGAAGCGGGCCACGCCGCAGAACATCGTGATCGGCGGCGCCGCGGGCGCCGCGCCGCCGGTACTCGGTTGGGCCGCCGTCACCAACTCCGTTGACCCGCAGGCGTTGCTCCTGTTCCTGATCATTTTCACCTGGACTCCTCCGCATTTTTGGGCCCTGGCGATTGCCCGGCGCGACGACTATGCGAAGGCCAGCATTCCCATGCTGCCCGTGACTCACGGGATTCCGTACACCCGCTTGCAAATCGTGCTGTACACCATCCTGTTGGTCCTGAGCACGCTGCTGCCCTACCTTTGCGGGATGAGCGGATTCATTTATCTCGCCGCCGCCGTGATTCTCAATGCCCGGTTTCTTTACTACGTGGTGGCCCTGCAACGCGGGCTGCGGCCCGAATTACC
>JANYIY010000351.1 GCA_025358615.1 Gammaproteobacteria bacterium
GGCAGTCGCGGCGGCCGCTTCTGCGCTCTTGATGCGTTCGACAATGGGATTATCCCAACTGCCGGTAATTCGATAATACCCTCGTGCCAGGCCCCTCAGCGGCTGTTTGAACACTTGAGTGAAAAGTAGCACAGCCGCTCCGACCACCGGGCCGCCTGCGAACGCCGCCAATGGCAGCGAACTGCTGACGTTGCCCGTAACTACTGCTGTTTGGTCGTAATCCCTGTTTTTCAAGCCGACCCGGCCAATTAGTCCAATCTCCGCCGCCGGGCCCTTGACCAAGACGTTTTCGGTGTAGGCGTTGCCGTCGCGCAAATCGAAGTCGCCGCGAGCGGTGTCGAACGCCAGCCCCTTGTCGGTGAGATCGCTGAAATCCAATTCCAATCGCCTGCGCAGCGCGGCAACGCTGGTGAGGCCTAGCACGCGGCCGGCGCCGGGCTTCAGGCCGACGATTTGACCCTTGTCCAGCGCCATCTGCAGATGCCCGGCGGCCTGACTTAAGTTCTCCCCAGTCGGAGCGCCGGCCCAATTCAAATCGAAATCCATGCGCCCGGTCTTGGCCTCAATGACCGGGGCGTAACCGAATTGCTTCAAAGTTTCCTGCACGTCGGTGCTGGTCAGCGCACCCTCAATGCGCCCCACTCCCGCATCCTTGCCGCGCCATTCGCCTTTCGCCGTCACATTGAAGCTGGCCCCGGTGACGATCAGCTGCTGCAAGCCGATGCCGTCGTTCAATTTGACGAGGCTGGCCCGCACATCACCGAACTTACGCTCGCCGGAAGACATATCGGCGGCGTGGAATTCGATCGCCGGGATGGCGTGCGGATCGCCGACGCTTTTCGCTGTGCTCGCCGTGCGCGATTCGTCGGCCGCCCCGCCGCTCCCGGCGGCATCAGGCCCCTCGGCGTCCGGCGCCATAGCGAAATGCAGCCGGTCGAATTGCAGACTCCAGGGCTGCGTTGCATCGGCGGCGGGCAGGGTAATGGTGCCGGCCACATTCGGACCGCCGACCCCAATGCGCAGGCCGCCGGCCGACGCTGCTAAAACGAGCGAGACATCACGAAACGCCAGACCCAGATAATCCAGCTCCGCCACATTGAGTCGCGCCGCGCGCAGGTAGTACGACAGCGGCTTGGCATTCTTATCGGGTGCGCTCAAGCGCAGCCAGCCCGCCAAGTCCAGGCGCGCGACCGAGCCTCCCACGTTGACGATTTGCGCATCGCTGGCGCTCGATTCGCCCGTGCCGAAATTCAAAGCCACGCGCGTCAGCCGCATCCCGTCGACGTCCGCCTGCAGCCCAAACGAGCCACTCAGCACGGATCCCAACGCCAACCGGCCCTGGGCCCCGCCGCTCGCCGGCCATTGGATCTCGAGCCACGACGCCATCGGAGTGTCCGCGCTCTTGTCCAAGGGCGCCGGCAGTTTCATCTCGAGCCCGACGAGGCTGCCGCTCACACGTAAGCTGCGTTCGCGACTGGGCTCGGGCGCCATTTTTAAAACGCCCCGCCAATCGGTCTGGCCGCTGATCGATATGCCGGCCGGCAGCGCCAGCTCTGTGCGCAAGGAATCGCCGCTCAGCGTGCCGCGAAAATCCAGCTGCGTGCGGGTCACGGGGCGGTTGCGGGGCGAACGCGCCTGCATCTGGAATGCCCCGCCCAAGAGGCGGCCGCGAACGTCGGCGTGAGCCACCTGCGCACCGTCAATATCGAAATCGCCGCTGATGTCCGTCGCAGCGACCGTCGATCCAAGCCGGTTGACCGCGGCTCCCTCCAAGTGCCCGTGCACCAATATGCGCCGATGCGCAAAATCTTTGAACGGCAGAAACAGATTGACCGTGGCTTGCAAGGAACCTTTGGCCTCGACGCCGGTAAACGCATGCTCCGCCGAGGCATCGAGCGGAGTCGAGCGCAGGAACGCAAGCGCATCGCCAGCATCGCCGGCCGCGCGCACATGCAGTTCCAGTTCGGCGCTCTTGAAGTCGGCGAAGCGTGCTTCGGCCGCGTCGATCGAGATTTCGCCGACCCGTCCCGACTGCAGGTGCGCCGTCAACCCCTCGTTGTGGAAGTCCGCCTGCACTTTGAGCTTTTCCGCCGCCGGCCAACCCTCGCCGTAGTCCAGCGTCATGCCCTCCAAAGCGCAGTGCGCCAGAAACACTCCGCTGCCGTCGCGAAACGGGAAATGCCGAATCGGTCCATTGATCACCACATCGGCGCGCGCCAGGTGGCCGGCGACCAATGCACGATTCAGCCAAACCAGCGCCTGCGGCGCAATCCTTTCGCGCGGCAGGTAATTGTGCGCACTGGCCACGTTGCCGTTTTCCACTGTAGCCGCCAGCGTCAGCAGCGGCGAAGAATTATCGGCGGGCACCGCCCAGGCCGCTTTGGCACGCACGGTGGCGTCGCGGTTCGTCATCTCCCAACGGGGGGTGGCGATGAGAAATTGGTCGCTGGTGCGCTTCCAATACAAGGTCGTCTTCAATGATCGCAGATCCACGGGCTGCGACAATTGCGTCGGCCAGGTGAACACGGCCGAGTGCGTGTCGATGTCCACCCGGCCGCCGTATTCATTGCCGGCGATGCTGCCGGTCAGACCGCGCAGGCCAGCGGCACGGCCCACCGGTGCGAAACCCACGTCGCGTAATTTCGCCCGCACCTGCAGCCGCCAAGGGCCTTCGACGGCAGTGCGCGACAGTGCGATGACGGTGTCGATCCATTCGCCGGTGGGTGCGAATTCCCCCAGCCGCTCGCGCAGGTCTTTTTGCGGCAACAGACCGGTGAGCGGCAACAGGGTGTCCGCGCGCAGGTAGCTTGCACTCGCCCGCAAGTCCAGCAAGCCGGCGTCGCCGCCGCGCCAGCTCACGTCGAACTGCGAGTCGGGGTCGCGGCGGCCGGCGCGCACCGCACGCACGCGCTTTCCCGACAGACTCCAGCGATCGCCGGCATGAATGAGGCTCAGGGCGCCGCCGATTTGTTCGAACTTCGCGCTTGGCCGATCCGACAGGTGCGTAACCACTCCCTCGGCCGAGAAATTGAGGTTTGCGGCCGCGAGTATCCGGCCGGTGCCGCGCGCCGCCAATTCGAAAGTGCCGCGGCCGGCGTCGAGCCGGCTCAAATATTCCGGCAGTAGCAATCGCCACCCGGGAAATGAGATCTCGCGCGCCCGAACCAAGGCATTCCACTCCAATGTCTGCACGTCATGCCGGCCGTGCGCGTTGCCGCCGACATACAAGGTGCCGCCAAGATCTGCGGGCAGTCGGCCATTGAAGACCACCGACAGGCCATCGTCGCCGCGCCGAATATCCAGATTCACATCCTGCAAAGCCAGCAGCGGCAACGCGGCGTTCCAATTCTGCATGGTCACCACGGCATGGCGAATCGCCAGCTTGCCGGCCGGCAGGTCATCGAGCTTAAGCATCTCCACCGAGGAGTCATCGCCGCCGAGCTTGATCTCCGACGCCAGTGCAAAGCTGTCGGGGCCGAGCCGCGCGATGACGATATTGGGCGAATCGAGCTCAATCCTGCCCGCCAGCAACTTGCCGCTGCTGATCAGCTGCCAGATGTCGGCGGCAACCCGCCCGCCGGCGGCGCGCGCCAGGACACGGGCGTCGTCCTTGGAACGCAATTCCATGCGTTCGAAATGCAATTCGGGCCCATACCAGCGAAACGAAGGTGAGACCTTGGCGAACGCAATGTGATAACCGGTTTGCGAGTGTACCCACTCTTTAATTTCCGCCTGGTAGGCGGGCGCACGGTCGAGCGCGAGCTTCAGAGCCAGCATCAACAGCAGCAGCAGACACAACACTCCCGCCAGGCAGTACAGCAGGACTTTTCCGACCTTGCGCAGGCGCATTACATCAGGACGACGTCGTACTGATCGACGCTGTAAAGTGCTTCGGTCTGCAGGCGTATCGGCTTGCCCGTGACGAGTTCCAATTCGCCGAGCGCGGAGGACTCCTCATCCAGCAGTCGTTCGATCACATCCTGGTGCGCCAGCACCATCAATTGCTGACACTCGAACTGGCGTGACTGGCGCACGATTTCGCGAAATACTTCGTAGCACACCGTCTCCGCCGTTTTGACGAAGCCACGCCCCTCGCAGGTCGGACAAGCCTGGCATAGCAGGTGTTCCAGGCTTTCGCGGGTGCGCTTGCGCGTCATTTCGACCAATCCCAACGGCGAAACGGAGGAAATGCTGGTCTTCACATGGTCATCGGCAAGCGCCTTTTCCAGGGCTTGGATGACTTGCCGGCGGTGGTCCGGCTCCTCCATGTCGATGAAATCGATGATGATGATGCCGCCCAGATTGCGCAGGCGCAATTGCCTGGCGATGGTCACAGCCGCCTCGAGATTGGTGCGGAATATGGTTTCCTCCAGATTCCGATGGCCGACGAAGGCGCCCGTATTGACGTCGATGGTGGTCATCGCCTCGGTCTGATCGATGACGAGGTGGCCGCCGGACTTGAGCGACACCTTGCGATTTAAAGCCTTCTGAATCTCCTCCTCGACATGGTGCAGCTCGAAAACCGGCCGTGCCTCGCCATACAGCTCGATGCGCGGCAGCGCATCCGCCATGAAAGCCGCGGCGAACTCGCGCATCTCGCGATGTGCGCTCGCCTGGTCGATCAGAACCTTCTCGACATCCGGCCGCAGCAAGTCACGCAGCACGCGCAGGTGCAGCGGCAGATCTGCGTGCACCAAGTTGCCAGGCTGGGTGCGCAGGCCCTTTTGCCGCACGAACTCCCACAGCTTGCGCAAGTACAGCATGTCCGCGCGCAACGCCTCCGGCGATGCGTCTTCGGCCGCCGTGCGCACGATGAAGCCCGCATTCTCGTCAGGTGTCAGGCCGGCTTGGACCGCAGCGCGCAGGCGCTCGCGCTCGCCCTCGTCCTCGATTCGCGCCGACACGCCGACCCCGTGGCCCTTCGGCATGTAAACGAGATAACGCGACGGCAGCGTAATGTAGGTGGTTAAGCGGGCGCCCTTGGTCCCCAACGGATCCTTCACCACTTGCACCAGGATCTCATTGCCCTCGGACACCAGCGCCCGGATGTTTTCCGTGCGCGGCGCCTCGATGCCCGTCTCGGCGTGACGCGGGTCGAAAATATCCGACGCGTGCAGGAACGCCGTGCGTTCCATGCCGATCTCGATGAAGGCCGCCTGCATGCCGGGCAATACCCGCGACACGCGGCCCTTGTAGATATTGCTGATCAACCCGCGACGGCTGGCGCGCTCGAGAAACACCTCTTGCAGCACGCCGTTCTTAACCACGGCGGCGCGCGCCTCGTGGGTGCTGGCGTTGACCAGAATTTCCGTGCTCATTGGCGCTGCGCCAGCTTGTGCCAGTGCGCGACGCCGGCCGCGCTCAACAGCCCGGCCGTTTCGAACAGCGGCAGTCCCATGACCCCGGAGAAACTGCCGCGCAAATCGGCAATGAAAACGGCCGCTCGGCCCTGTATGGCGTAGGCACCCGCTTTGTCGCGTGGCTCGCCCGTCTCCCAATAGGCCTGCGCCTCGCTTGCAGAAATGGCGCGAAACGTGACCTCGCTGCGGCTGAGCGCGGCTTGCAGACCGCTTGCCGTGCGCAGCGCGACCGCCGTCAACACCTCATGAGTGCGGCCGGAGAGTTGCCGCAGCATGCCCGCGGCATCCTGCCGGTCCACCGGCTTGCCAAGGATTTTTCCGTCCAAGACCACCGCCGTATCCGCAGCCAGCACCGGAACTTCGGCGGCGTCACGGCGGCTCTCCCAGCCGCTGCCGGCCTTGGCCGCCGCGAGACGCGCGACATAGGCCGCGGGCGCTTCGCCCGCCAACACGGCCTCGTCGACCGGCGCCCCCAGCACGCGGAACGACACGCCGATTTGTTGCAGCAATTCGCGCCGTCGCGGCGA
>JANYIY010000360.1 GCA_025358615.1 Gammaproteobacteria bacterium
ACCGCCGAGGCGCTGGCGTTTCTTGCGACCGACGCGGGGTTGCCGGATCTGGTGTTTCATCTCGCTGGGGGCTCGGCCGTCGGAGCGTCTTTTCAAGCGCCGTTCGAAGATTTCGCCCGCACGGCAAGCACCACGGCCAAACTGCTGGAATGGTTACGGACGCATTCTCCACACTCGAAGCTCGTGGTCGCATCCAGCGCCGCCATCTACGGTGATACCGCGGGCATGCCGGCCGAAGAGTCGCGGCGCCCGGCGCCGGTATCGCCTTACGGCTATCATAAATTAATGATGGAGCAACTCTGCCATGAGTACTCCCATGTGTTTGGACTCGAAACCGCCGTGCTGAGAATGTTTTCCGTCTACGGTGAGGGCTTGCGTAAACAACTCCTTTGGGATTGCGGAGTGAAGCTCATGCTTCAAGCGGAATCAATCGTACTTGGCGGAACCGGCGAGGAGCTTCGCGACTGGATTCATATCGACGATGCCGTGGCGATGCTGCATCGGACAGCGGGTTTTGCGAGCGTCGATTGCCCGATATTCAACGCCGGCTCGGGCGTCGCCGTTCCGGTGAGAGAAATCGTAACTCTCCTGTCGAAATCTTTGCAACGTACTCCGCGAATCGAATTCTCCGGAATCCGACGAAGCGGCGACCCCCTGGTTCTGGTGGCGGATGTCGATCGAATGGCAGCGGCTGGCGCCACGTGCCGAGTTCACTTGGAAGCCGGCGTGCAGCGCTATGCCGACTGGTTCAGGTTGGCGCGGACCGGGCAATGAACCGAATCGCGTTTCGCCTGCCGGACGATGGAGTCTGGACCGGCGGCGTCAACTATCTCGAGACAGTATGCCGCGCACTGCTGAAGCATTCTGATTTGGGCTACGAGCCCGTCGTTTTTTGCAATCCGAATGGCAATCCGCAATTGCGGGCTCGCTTTGAAAACATACTCGGAGATCGCCTGGTTCAAGACCCTACCGTTGCACGTCGACGACGCGTTGGCCTGATCGGCGCGCTGGCGTTTGGCCGAAATCAGGCCGTTCTCACTTTGTGCAAACGTCACCAGTGCGACGTCATCATGGAAGCGGCCGAGTACATGGGATGGCGATTTCCCGTGGCTTGTCTCGCGTGGATTCCAGATTTTCAAGACCGGCATCTGCCGCATTTGTTTCGTTATTCTGGTTTGTACCGAAAATCATTGGCGATACGGTTGCAATTGGCGACGGCACGCACGATTCTCGTGAGCAGCGAGGATGCACGCAACGATTGCGAGCGCTTCTATGCTCAGGCAAGAGGGCGAACTGCAGTTGCTCGGTTTGCAGTCCTTCCTGCGCTGCGGCCGGGCGAGAACGATCCGCAAGTTCCAACCCGCCATGCGCTCCCCGAGCGGTATTTTTATCTGCCTAACCAATACTGGGCACACAAGAATCATACGCGCGTGGTGGATGCGCTGGAGTTGTTGCGCGCGCGTGGTACCAACGTGGTGGTCGCGTCCAGCGGCAATCCCCAAGATCCTCGCCACGTCGATCACTACACTCGCTTGCGAGAAAAAGTTGCCAAGCACAGGCTAACGGATCACTTTCTATTTCTCGGCGACATAGCCACTCGGGACGTCGCGATTTTGATGAGATCCAGCGTGGCAATGATCAACCCGTCGCTCTTCGAAGGCTGGAGCACCACCGTCGAAGAGGCAAAATCCTTGGCCGCTCGGATGGTGCTTTCGAATCTGGCAGTCCATCGCGAACAAACCGGCTCAACCGCGGAATTCTTTGATCCCAATGACCCGGTTGCCATCGCAGCGAGTCTGGAAAGAGTTTGGTCCAAATATCAAGAGTCATCGACATTGGTCGAGCAGCAGGTTGCGGCCGACAGCGCGGAGCTGCGCATTCGAGACTTTGCAGAGCAATTCACGCGAGCCTGCACGCAAGCGCGTGCGCGCTACCGAAGACGCGCTGCTTGACCATGAGTCACGATCGCCCGCGGCCATCGCGCCGGATACTCTTCGTCGAGCAATTCTATTATCCGGAAGGTTGGGGCGGAGCGGAGTTGCCGCTCGATCTGACCGTTCATCTCGCACGCCAGGGTTTCCAAGTCGACGTCATCTGCGGTAGCGACCGATACGCGCCCGTCGTAG
>JANYIY010000390.1 GCA_025358615.1 Gammaproteobacteria bacterium
CGGCCATGCCGGCGGCGGTGGCGCAGCGGCTGCTTGACATGGGAGTTACGTATTACGAGGGATATGGATTGTCGGAGACTATAGGCGCCACTCATTTGAATCCGCCGGACCACCCGAAGCAGCAATGCCTGGGCATTCCAATTTACGACGTCGACTCGCGGGTGGTCGACCCCGTCACCCTGACCGAACTTCCCGCCGGCGAAGTGGGAGAGATCGTTACGCACGGCCCTCAGGTGTTCTTAGGCTATTGGAACAAGCGTGAGGATACTGCCCAGGCGCTCGTTGAAATCGACGGCAAGCTGTTCCTGCGTACCGGCGATCTGGGCAGAATCGACGAGGATGGATATTTTTTCATGGTCGATCGGCTGAAGCGCATGATCAACGCCTCCGGATACAAGGTCTGGCCCACCGAAGTCGAGTCGCTGATGTACCGGCACCCGGCGGTGCTCGAGGCCTGCATCATCGGCTCGAAGGATGCGCACCGTGGCGAGACGGTCAAAGCCGTCATCGTGCCGCGTCCCGAATGGCGTGACCGTGTTGATGCACAGGGCATCATCGAGTGGTGCCGCGAGAACATGGCGGCGTACAAGTGTCCGCGTATCGTCGAATTCGTCGACGCCCTGCCGAAGTCGGGCGCCGGCAAGATCATGTGGCGCGAACTGCAGATTCGGGAAGCCGCAGCCAACCAAAGAGAAAGGTCAGTATGAAGGCATTGCTTAGCAAACATCCCGGCGGACCCGAGACCCTGGTGCTCGAGGACATAGCGGAACCGCCGGCCGAGGCCGGCCACGTGCGCGTCGCCGTGCGTGCCTGCGCAGTCAATTACCCCGACTTGCTCATCATCCAGGATCTCTACCAATTCAAGCCACCACGTCCGTTTGCCCCTGGCTCGGAAGTCGCGGGAGTGGTCGACGCGGTGGGCGAGGGGGTGGACAACGTGCGCGTAGGCGACCGGGTACTGCTGTCCCCGGTGCGTAGCGGCGGCATGGCCGAGAAGGCCGTGGGTCTTGCGCGCAATTGCTGGAAGATTCCGGATGCCATGCCCTTTGACGAGGCGGCCTCCTTGCTCATGACCTACGGCACCGCGCAGCACGCGCTCAAAGACCGAGCGCAGTTGCAACCCGGGCAAACCTTGTTAGTGCTGGGCGCGGCGGGTGGCGTCGGGCTGGCGGCGGTGGAGTTGGGCAAGATCATGGGCGCGAAGGTAGTGGCGGCCGCCTCGAGTGCGGAGAAACTCGCGCTGGCACGCCAGCATGGCGCCGACGAGGGGGTGCAATACCCGGCCGGCCCACTCGATAAATCGCAGGCCCGCGATCTCACCGATCGCTTCAAGGCGGCCTGCGGCCCTGACGGCGCCCAAGTCGTCTACGACGCTGTGGGCGGCGACTACACGGAAGCCGCGCTGCGCGCGATCGGTTACCAGGGCCGCCACCTCGTGGTGGGGTTTCCGGCCGGCATTGCGAAATTGCCGCTGAATCTGCCGCTGCTCAAGAGCTGCCAAATCGTGGGCGTGTTCTGGGGCGACTTCACCGCGCGTTTCCCCGCGCTGCACGCCGCCAATGTCGAGGCGTTGCTGACCCTGTATCGTGCCGGCCGCATCCGGCCGGCCGTCACCGAGCGCTTTACGTTGGCGCGCGGCGGCGAGGCCATCGCCAGGCTGGGCGCGCGGGCAGCGCGCGGCAAAGTGGTGGTGGTGATGGGCTAGAGGCCGGAACGTTTCGGCGGCACCGGTTGGGGCGCAATACAACAGCATGCGGAATTCACTGAAAATCCCTTTCAATAAAGCCTCGAATCCGCTCACGTGCCTCTGCATCGATCGGTGTCTTCCCCAGTAACGCCAGCAATTGCGGTCTCTCGACAATTCCACGCGCGGCGAGTGCGCGGTTGAACACAATATCCTTCTCGCGCCGCGCGACATATTTCGCTATGGCAAGGTCATGTGGATCGAGACACAGCCCGTTGACACCTAGCGTATCGCCCGGCGGCAGATTGACCAGCCGGCCCTTCCAGCCTTTGGGCAGCGTCGCAGTCGCTTCGTCCACTGGATCGGCGTAGTAACCATACGTTTCATGAAAGCGGGAGTAGACGCCAATGAAATTTAGCGATGCGGTTTTCTCGGGATTTTTCTTGGCGATCAAATCCACTTCCGCCGACAAGAGGATTTTATCGGCGAGATCTGGGTGCTTTCCGTGCAGGGACTGGCTGCCAATAATGATGAATTGTTTTTCACCGGTTATCTCCCCCGCGGCGCGCAATACATGGTCAAGCTCCCGCTTCTTCATAGATTGTCTTGACCTCCTCCTGTGACAGTAATCCTACGTACGGCATGGATTGGCGCAGCCTGGTGGAGTTATCGTCGCGCCCTAACATGGCGGCGAAAAGCTCTCCGTCACCTCCCTTGTGTAGGATTGCGGTCCATTCATCATAGGCGGATACCCAGGTCCCCTGTTTCTTCCAGCGATGCAAATTTGCCAGACTCTGCGCGCGTATTTCCTGCGGTGTACAGCGACGTACCACCGCGAGTGAAAGGGACCTTTTAAGCTCGTCCAGTACCTGGTGCGAAGTACCTTTGGGAGCGGGGGGGCGAATTCCACGCTCCGTCAATTCAAGCATATCCCCTTCGCCGACCCCCCAGCCCGTCAGTGTCGCCTTCGGCAAGATAACGCCCAGCGAATTCCCGATGCGTCGAAGTTCGAGTTTCATGTGCGCAGTACAACATGTTATAACATCGGACGCAACTAACAGACTGATCGCTCCGCCTACCAAGTGAGTGGTCGCCATCCTGAAAGCGGAAGGCAGAACGGTTGCTGCCGTCTAGTGTCCTGATGAGCTGCCCACCACCGCAGTGGCGGTGGTTACAGATCGCGCTCGAAGGCGCGCTCGATGGCAGAGCGCGGCGAGCGGCCTTGTATGAACAGTCCTTGCCACGACGGCCAATCGACGTCATCGATGGAGGCTACTTGTAAGACGTCGCCGAAATCGCCCCTGAGCAGCGCGACGATTTCTTGCTGCCACTGCTCCCAGCCACGCATTTGACTCAGTTGCTGCGTCATAAAGTGGAGCGATGCGAGGTTCGCTCGTCCGCCGAACTTGGAGCCTGCCGTGAATACAGGTGCGAGATATCCATGCTGCGCGCCAGCGACAATATTGCGATGCTCAGCGAGGGAGGACGGCGTGTAGCGCTGCAGACCGCAACCAGGCCTGAGGTCAGCAGCACCGAAATAGCATGCAAAAGTTTCATATATCTCCGGCTGAACCTTGTGACTTGGGTCGCACTTTGCCGAGCGTGCACGGTCGGACTATCCTGCGTTCGGCGGCCAACGAGGCGTGCAAGCGTCGCACTACACTAATGCCGGTAAGGCGGTTGCACCGCAACTACTCAATTTTCATAAGCACATGTGGCTTGGCTCTCAATGTCTTCGCTTGCGTATATCTCCTTCAACCGTGCGCGATGCCGCGAACAGCACCACCGATGCCAGAACGGCCAACACGGGAATAGCGTACATGGCGCTGTGCAGGCCGGATGCTTTGAACGCTTCGGTCATGCTGCCGACGCCCGCCTCTTGCATTGCCTGATGCGCGAAATGATCGCTCAGCATGCCCATGCCCAAGGGTCCCAAGCTCGCGCCGAGCACATACATGGCGCAGAAGTAGATGGCCACGGCAGTGCTGCGCAGTCGCGGCTCGATCACATCTTGAATCGCGGCATACACCGTGGCGTAGTACACGAACATGGTCATGGTGCCGACGGCCATCAGCAGCATGAATCCGCCGATGGCACCCTTGGGCTGGTTCAGCGCGAAGAAGATGCTGGGCGCCGCAATCGCCATCGAACAAGCTGACAGCAATAGTCGCCCATCGCGCCGCTTGGCGCTGATCCTGTCTGCAAGCCAGCCGCCCGTCAACAGGCCGACTGCGCCCACTGCGCCCACCGAGATCGCGGATACATTGCTGGCGTCTTTAAGCCCCATCGCGTGAAAGCGTTGCAGGAACGGCGTCTGAAATGCGTTGATGGCATACATGTTGAAGTTGTGAAAAATGCCGGACAGGATGATCCACCACATGGTCGGCAGCTTCAGCACAGGGTGAAATGGCGACTCGACCGTGGGACCGGCGGCGAGCGGCCTGGGCGCATCGAGCGCACCGCGCACGGGTTCGGGAATCCGCAGCGCGAGCCAGGCGAACAGCAGTCCCGGGATGCAGGCGAACAGAAACGCCGCTCGCCAGCCCAGTGCAGCGCCGATGGCGCCGGCGCTGAAGTACGCGAGGCACAGTCCGGCGGGCAGCCCCAGCATGAATATACCCATGGCGCGCGCGCGTTGCTGCGGCGGATACAGATCGCCAATCAGCGATTGCGCCGCGGGCGCGCAGGTGGCTTCGCCGAGGCGCGAAATGAACAGCTGCGAATAGTTTTGCGTGAGCCCGGAGACGCCGGTCAGCAAGCTCCACAGCGTCGTGCCGATGGCGATGAGGCGGATCCGGTACCACTTGTCAGCCATGCGGCCGAGCGGCAGACCGACCAGCGCGTACATCAACGTCGCAATGGTTCCCAAGAATCCGAGCGCGGTGTCGCTTAGATGAAATTCCTTGCGGATGGGTTCAGCCAAGGCGCCGGGCAACTGGCGATCGAAAAAATTCAGCAAGTTGATGGCGAACAGAACGAACAGGGCGAACGAAGCACTCGACGTGATTTTCGTCCTATTCGCCATTCATTGCCCCCTTCCCGCGCCGGAGCTCCAACAATACTGCGCTCAGAACTTGGTTCGAAGTGTTATTCCAAAGGTTCTTGGGTCGCCCAGGAACGCATCGATCTGTTGGAATTGGAACGGGGCGTCGAAGGCGACCTGGTAAATTCCCTTGTTGGCGAGGTTGTTGCCCCAGATTTCGGCGGTCCATTTGCCGTCCGGCGCACCAATGCCTAAGCGCGCAGTGAGCAAGCCATAGGCCCCCTGGAGTTTCAGGGGATCAAGATCCGATCCGGTGTTGTACGAGGAGTTGTACTTCTCGGAAACGCTGGCGCGGAATTGCAACGAATCGGAGAAATGCGCCGTGTAACTCGCCGACACCACTCCTGACCACAGCGGCGCGAACGACAGTCGATCGTTCAAGCGATTCGCAGCGAACAAGGGTCCCGAGTCGCCGAAATCCTGGATGTTCGTAAACGCATAGGTCACGCCGCCGGAAAGACTCAGGCCGGACAGCGGGGTCGCCCAAGCAGCATCGAACTGCGCGCCCTTGGATTCCAATTTACGAATGGAACTGACCACGAATTGAATCCCGGTAAAGGTGTTCAACTGGAAATTCGTGTATTTTTGATCGTATAGCGAGGCATTCAGCCGCAGTGTGCGATCGGCCAGCATGCTCTTGATGCCGATCTCAAAGGATTGCACTGTTTCGCGCGGAAATTCGGTGTCGAGATTCGGCGTCAGCGGGCCCTCGGGCCCGGTCGGCGACGTGACCCGTGCGAGATTGAAGCCGCCGGCCTTGTAGCCGTTCGCCCAGGAAATATAGCTCATCAGATCGTCGCTGAAGCGATAGGAAAGCTTGACGGTGCCCGACACATTGCCCTCGCTCAAGGATTGGCTGGTCGATTGTCCCGCGAAGAATGGATTGAACAAGGTCGAACAGCCGTAGCCGAGCAGGAATTGGTACTCGGGGCTCGCCGGATTCAGCGCGTTGACTCCCGGGGACGTCAGCAGGCGTCCGCAACCGGCGCCGCCATCCGGATCGACATAGTTCGAATCAGCTGTCTTCTTCTCGGAGGTGTAGCGCACTCCCGCCGTCAGGTCCAGGCCCTGAGCAATGTTATAAGTCTCATTGGTGAAAAACGCATAGCTCTTGGATGTCTGATGATAGAAATCCTGTTCACCGGACACACCCGGGATGAAGGTGCCGCCCGGCGGCTGGCCGGTAAACCCTGGGATCTCAAGAAAATTCGGCGGGTTGGTGCCCACCGACGCGGACGCGACGCCACCCACATACAGATCGAAACCCTTGTCGGCATAGATGGCCGTGTTGCTGGTCAGAATTTCGCTGGAGAAGAAACCTCCCACCAGCCAGTCCAGCGGGCCGCTCTTGCCGGCCAGACGGATTTCTTCGCTGGCTTGCTTGAAGTCGGTCTGATTGCCTTCATTGGCGGGAGTCGTGATGATTCCGATGCCGCTATAGTCGGAGTCGTTGCCGGCCACGAGGGTGTTGTCGCGCCAGGCGGTAATCGAGGTCAGTTTCGCGGGTCCCAGATCCCAATCGAGCTGGGCAGAAATTCCCATGTCGCGAACTTGCTGAGATATCGGCTGGTTGGCGAAGGCTCGACGATTGAAGGGCGACAGCGGTGGATTGGCGACGGCTTGCGCGCCGACTTGGCCGCCCAAGGGTGGGATGGACGCAAGCGCGTTGAGAATTCCGGAGAACGGACCGTCGCTGGTTTGCACGGCTCCGCAGCAAGATTCGTTGCGCTTCGAATAGTCGCCGATGATGAGCACGCTTAACGTGTCTGTCGGCATGAGCAGGAATTGGCCGCGCATGGTGTACATATTGCGGTCATCAGTGCGGTCGTTGCCGTTCGGCCCGAGACCGGTGTTGATATCCAAGAACCCGTCGCGCTTCTGATATCCCGCGTAAAAACGTGCCGCTACTATGGCGCCGAGCGGGCCGGTCACCGACGCGTTCACCTCGCGATCGTTGTAATTTCCGCCGCTAACTTCTGCCGTGACGCCGAAAGTAGTCGACGGCCGCTCGCTGATGATGCTGATGACGCCGGCATCGTTGTTCTTGCCGAACAATTCGCCCTGCGGGCCTTGCAGAATTTCGATCTGTTCGATTTCCCCGAGTTTGCCGAAGCCGACGCCGTTGCGGGGTCGCTAGACGCCATCGATCACAATGCCGACCGAGGACTCCAATCCCGGATTGTCGCCCACCGTGCCGATGCCGCGGATGCGGGCCGTCGTGACATTCTCCGAAGTAGTGGAGGTGACGGTGAGGCTCGGGGTGAGGGCCTGGAGAGTTTTGATGTCGGTGACTCCGCCGTCCTTTAACTGCTGGCCGGACAGGGCGATGACGGCAATGGGGACATCCTGGATGTTCTGCTCGCGCTTCTGCGCGGTGACGATGATTTCCGTCAATACCTGCTGAGTTGCAGCCGTTTGCGCCACTGCCGAGCCGGCCACGATGGCGGCGGTAGCGGCCGATAGCAGCGCCAACGCCTGTCGCACAAGCACACGTCGATTTGTCATAGCTCCCCCTTGAGCGAAATTTCCGAGGTTGCGCGCGGCATACGATGTGCCGCGCTGCCCACACCCTGTGGGCTGACCGCCACAATAGATCTTCCCGAAGCCTACGGGAAGGGTGCGGCGGTGATCTAACTTCGAGCGTCAACTTGTTGACCCGGGACGCCATTCCCTAAGTGGGTGGACGCGTGAATTCACCCCGCGCTAGACGTGTCATTTCCGCAACGGATGCTATTGCGGCAGACTCGCGCGAGCCACAGATCGCGATCCGGGCCACGCCGGCGCCAGGCGCGCGTGGCCCGCACACGCGAAAAATTAAAAATGCGGCGCTGCGCCTCACTAACGACGCAATCGCGATTGCTCCACTGTCACGCGTATGACACAGTTCGCCCACGCGGTGTCTCGAAACGCTTCCTCGGTAAATTGTAAATCCATGATTTGGAACGACTTCTCATCTCACCCTATTTTCTTTTTACATTTGAAGTGGATGGCATAGGCATTGCTATTATTAGAGGGCGGCCCAAGGCGGTGGTGCCTATCGCTGACTTACCATCTCATTGGGATCAGACTGGTCGCGGCAGGATTGCGGCCGGATAAATATGCACAATAGGTAAGCATCGGTAAGGAGGGAGTTTTGGCAGTTACGACTAACAACGATCCAACAATATTCAGCACGGCACCCAGGATTCAACCTTGTGTGCACGCCGCCTGCGACAGCAGCGGCGATTGGCAGAGATCCCACGCAGCAGGAGAATTGAGATGAAATGGCTTACGTCAAAACGTCAGGTCAAGATACTTTATGCCGTCGCAGCGCTTGTCACGACCTGTGGTGCCGCGATGGCCGCTACCGATGCGGAGCAGTTCCAGCGATTCAAAGATCCCAACCAGTGGGGCGCTCCCGCCGGTGATTTGAATCAGACCCGCTACAGTTCACTGAAAGAAATCAATGCCGGCAATGTCAAGGGCCTCAACATGGTTTGGGCCCAATCGAGCGGCACCTTGCGCGGTCATGAAGGACAGCCCCTGGTCATTCAAGATGTCGCCGGCAAGCCGATGATGTTCATCGGAAGCGGCTGGCCGAACATTATTCAGGCTCTCGATTTGACCGATCCGGATCATCCGACGCAGGTCTGGCACTACACCAAAACCAGCGGCCGCGATGAATCTGCCGTGCCCCGCGCCTGTTGCGACACCGTCAATCGCGGCATGTCCTATGCCGAGGGCAAACTGGTGTTCGGCACCTTGGACGGCTACGTCATCGCGCTGGATGCCGCGACCGGCAAGGAAGTTTGGGTGGTCAAGCATGCCTACCCGGACAAGGGCGAGACCATCACTCCGGCTCCGATCATTGCCAACGATAAGGTGATCATTGGTTTCGGCGGCGATGAGTTTGCCGCGCGCGGTCGTGTCACGGCCTACAACCTGGCCGACGGCAAGAAAGTGTGGGAGTGTCATTCCACGGGCAGCGATAAGGACGTGTGTCTGACCAAGGACACCAATAAGGCGCATCCCGAGTACGGCACTGCCGGCAAGGACTTAGGCATCAACACCTATGTGGGCGATGAGTGGAAGCGCGGCGGCGGCGCGGCGTGGGGCTGGTATGCCTACGATCCGGCTCTGCACATGGTGTACTACGGCACGGGCAACCCGGGCCTGTGGTCCCCGCAGTTCCGCTGCTCCGAACCTCTGACGCAGGAGAACTGCAACAGCGGCAAGTACGACAACAAGTGGTCGATGAGTATCTTTGCGCGCAATGTCGATACCGGTGAAGCGTCTTGGGTCTATCAGATGACCCCGTTCGACCAGTGGGACTATGACGGCATCAACGAAGTGGTGTTGGTCGACATCAATGTCGACGGCAAAATGCGCAAGTGCCTGGTGCACTTCGACCGCAATGGGTTCGCGTATGTGCTCGATCGCACGGACGGCACACTGCTGCGCGCTCACAAGTATGTGACGGTGAACTGGGCCGAGAAGATCGACATGAAGACCGGCCGCCCGGTCAAAGTCGCCGAACATTCGCCGCTCCTGGTGGGTCATAACACCCAGGCCTGTCCGTCTGCGATGGGCGGCAAGGACCAGCAGCCGGTGGCGGTGGATCCGAACGATCCGGCGAATTTCTATGTACCGACCAATAACTGGTGCATGGAACTCGAGCCGCAGCAGCGTTCGCACACCACTCAGGGTACCGTGTACGTGTTCGCCAACGTGTACATGTATCCCGAGAAGCCGGGCGTCACGGGCAAGTTCAAAAAGTTCAATGTCGTGACCGGCAAGACCGAGTGGGAAATCCCGGATTCGTTCCCGAACTGGGGTGGTGCATTGGTCACCGGCGGCGGCTTGGCCTTCTACGGCAGCTTGGGCGGCGACTTCCGCGCCGTCGATCGCGGCACCGGCAAGGTGCTGTGGTCGAAGAAGCTGGGTTCGGGCATCATCGGCAACCCGATCACGTATTCCGTGAAGGGCAAGCAGTATGTGTCCGTGTGGTCGGGCATCGGTGGTTGGATCGGTCTGCCGGTGACGGCGGGCTTGGATCTCAGCGACAAGTTCGGCGCCATCGGTGCGACGGCGATGACCAAGGCCGCGAATCTCGCCTCGATTCCTCAGGGTGGAACGCTATATACGTTCCGGCTGGGCGAATAGTCGAGAATTGATTCGAGTTTGGTATTGAGGAATTGCCCGGTGACGCGAGTCACCGGGCTTTTCTTATCTGGGCATGGTGCAACCTTCGTTGCGGCCCCAAGTCCAATGAGAGCGGCCCCACCCGAGGGCGCGCTCCCAAGGAGATGGCATTGAACAATAAGACATTCGGCCGTATGCGGCGAATCATGCCGGCAGCTGCACTGTTGGTCGCCAGCGGCGCAGCTTGCGGCGCCGAGCTCAAGTCCCTGACTGTGTGTGCAGATCCGGGCAACATGCCGCTGTCCAGTCAGAAGGGCGAGGGATTCGAAAACAAGATTGCGCAGGTGATCGGTGCCGCATTGGGAACCGGAGTGCAGTACTACTGGCGCCCCTCCATCGAGCGCGGGCTCATGCGCACCACGCTTGCCGAAGGCAATTGCGATCTGTGGATGGACATGGCGACGGATACCGAAGGTGCGGTGGTGCTCGCCCCGTTGTACCGATCGACGTTCGTTCTGGCGTATCGCGGCGACAACGGTATCAACATCAAGAGCCTGGATGATCCGGCTCTGAAGAAGCTGCGCATCGGTGTCTTTCAGGTCTCTGCCATCCGCCAGGCGCTGGCGAATCACCAAGTAATGTCGAATACCGTGGTTCACTACTTGAGCCACAATGCCGACATCATTCATAACAACCAGCCTTCGTACCAGGTTCAGCAAGTCATCGACGGCGAACTCGATGTGGCTGCCGCTTGGGGCCCCATGGCCGGCTACTACAAGACGATGCTGCATGCGCCTCTGATCATTCAACCGGTGAACTTGATGGAGGACAAGGTTCCCATGGAATTCGACATGGCGCTTGCCGTGGCGCGGGGCCGAAGTGACGTCAAGGCGGCCATAGAGGCGGCGGTCGCCGAACACCGCGGCGAGATCAAGAAAATTCTCGAGGACTTCGGCGTGCCGCTGGTGAAGTGCGACACGTGCTCGGTTTCAGGCGATCTGCCATCGCACGGACCGTACCTGCCCGATAAGCCCGAGGTGCAGACGGCGG
This sequence comes from Gammaproteobacteria bacterium, assembly GCA_025358615.1. Classification (GTDB taxonomy): domain Bacteria; phylum Pseudomonadota; class Gammaproteobacteria; order Steroidobacterales; family Steroidobacteraceae; genus Bog-1198. Next base: position 10,899 of record JANYIY010000390.1, read on the forward strand.
CGGTCGCGGCGGCTGAGGCGGTCGATGCGAAGGCGCGTGCCGCGAGAATGGCGGACCTCAAGAAATGGCTGGCTCATGGCGCGAATCCGGACGAGGAATTGAACAACGCCATCGTGGCCGACGACCTCGATCGGGTGCGTTACCTGGTGGGCCACGGGGCGCATGTTGATGCCGTAGACGGCGAAGGTTACCCCGCGCTGATCAATGCATCGCGCTACGGCTTCAAGGCGGTTGCGACCTATCTGGTCGAGCACAAGGCAAGCCCAAACATCTCCGATCGGACCGGCTGGACGCCGCTGATGTACGCCGCATGGGGAGACGATCCGTCGCTCGCCAATATGCTGCTGGCGCACGGCGCCAAGCTGGATACGACCGAACACGATGGCCTGACCCCGTTGGCCATTGCCGCGCAGAACGGCAAGGTGAAGGCGGCGCAGGCGCTGATCGCGGCCGGCGCCGACGTGAATGTGCCCGTGGCCAAGGGCGGCTACACGCCGTTGATGCTGGCATCCATCTCAGGCTCAAGCGAACTTGCAGGCTCGCTGATCGAACATGGCGCGAAAGTGAACGCGACGAATCCCGGCGGCGTTACCGCCTTGATGATAGCCGCGGCCGGCAATCGTTCCGGCGTGGTGGCCTTACTGCTAAAGTCGGGTGCCGACGTCAATGCACGCAGCGAAGACGGCCGTACCGCGCTGACCATCGCCCAGGGCAACAACAGTGACGCCGTCGTCAAAATCCTACAGGATGCTGCGCAAAACTCCGTCAACAAATCAGGTTGAATCACGCGACGGTGTCGTGCCGGTGAGCGAAAATAGCAGAATGACCAAAGGAGAGTTGTAGTGAGAAGAGGAGTTCTGGTGGTAGGGATGGTCGCGGTGCTTGCAGGCGTAGCCACGCTTTGCACCCTCGGCAAGGTATGGGCGGACGATGCGCCGGCGGCGGTCGACTACACCAAAATCTTGCCGGCGGACCTGGTGAAGAACACACCGCAAGGAAAGTTGGTCAATCCCTACAAGGACACTCAGGCCGATGTGGTCGCCGAAGGCGCCAAGTTTTTGCAGAGCTATTCCTGCAGCGGCTGCCACGGCGGCGGCGGCGGCGGCGGCATGTGTCCCCCGTTGACCAACGACACGTGGGTATACGGTGGTGATGACGACACACTGTTCAGGCTGGTCACGCTCGGCAGCGACGAATTGCAAAAGGCGGGCTATACCCGCAAGGGCCGCGAGAATGTGGTGGGGCCGATGCCGCCTTTCGCCACCATCATCAAGAGTTCCGATGACCTTTGGAAGATATTGGTGTTCGTCCGCTCCAAGTACAACGGCGACCCCGGATATAAGTACGGCGCGCCACCGCCGCCACCCGAACCGCAATAAAATGTTGCAGTGCAGATTGCGTCGATGGCGCAAAGAGGCCACCCTTTAGAGCAGTTGGCTAGACCTGTGCGTGGGAGCGCACATCTGTTGCGTTACAGCAACAGGTGGTGGTCACAAGCAGGGACACGCAATAAGACGGGGGAAGTCATGACGAACCTGAATCTCGCTACGAGTCACGCGTCGCGCATTCTTCACGTCGTGCAGAACGGATTGCAGCCTGCCGGCATCGAACCGCATGTCACGCGCTCCTGGTACCGATGCTTACGCGAATATCGCATCGAACCCTCGGCACCGCGGCAAAATGCTGTGCTCAATTCCCGGTCGCTCAAGGAATTGCAGCAGCGCATGGGGGAACTGCTGCCGGTGGCACGCGCCGAGATGGAGAGTCTTTACGAACAGATTGCAGGATCGGGATTCGCCGTGATTCTCTCCGATACGCAGGGTGTGGTGCTGACCACGATCACCGATCCGGCTCTGCAGAGGGAATTCCGCCAGGCCGGTTTGTCGCTGGGCGCACTGTGGGATGAACGCCACGAAGGCACCAACGGCATCGGCACCTGCCTGGCTGAGGGCTGTCCCGTCACCGTCCATCGAGAGGAACATTTCCGCGGCTACAATCTTTCGCTGTCCTGCTCGGGCGCGCCGATTTTAGATCCGCACGGCTCGATTATCGCGGTGCTGGACGCATCCACGGCGAACTCCAGCGACAGCCGGCTGATACAGCGACATACCATGGCCCTGGTCAATATGTCGGCGCATCTGATCTCGCGCTGGAATTTTCTGAACGAGTTCAGCCAGTCTTGGATCCTGCGCTTTCATAGCCGACCGGAATTCGTCGGCCTGCTGCACGAGGCATTGGTCGCCATGGATGGGGCCGGCCACATCATGGCGGTCAACGAAAGCGCGTTATTGCAGCTCGGCTGCTCGAACCGCAAGTCGCTGATCGGGGAGTCCATAGAAAAGTACTTCCAGTTCGATTTCGCAACGCTCGAGCGGCGGGCACAATTCGAGCCCAGTACGATTTGGCCGGTGCGCGATCTGGCGCATGGCCGTCGCTTCTTTGCGATCGCCCGGGCGCCGCTGCGTCCCGCGAAGCGCACGCTGGAGCTCGCCGCGCCCAGCCCGGGTGTAAGTACGGCCGAAAGCATTCAGCGGGGACGCGGACAGCACCACGTCGGGGAGGACGCGCAAATGCGCAAGAACCTCACCTTCGGCAGGCAGCTGTTCGCGAAGCAGGTGCCCATCCTTCTGCAAGGCGCCACCGGCACGGGCAAGGAAGCCTTCGCCAAGGCGCTGCATCACAGCGGCCTGTGGTCCGACAAGGCGTTCGTGACCGTCAATTGTGCGGCAATACCTGAGAGCCTGATCGAGAGCGAACTGTTCGGCTATACGCGCGGCGCCTTCACCGGTGCGGTGAAGGAAGGCCGAGTCGGCAAGATTCTGCAATCCAACGGCGGCACGTTGTTCCTCGACGAAATCGGCGACATGCCGCTGATGCTGCAGACCCGCTTGTTGCGCGTGATCGAGGAACGCGAAGTGGTTCCGCTCGGCAGCGACCAAGCCATCCCGGTCTCATTGCATGTGATCAGCGCCACTCACCGGGATATTCGCCAGATGATTCAGGACGGTGAATTCCGCGAGGATCTGTACTACCGCTTGAACGGGATTACGCTGCACCTGCCGCTGCTGCGGGATCGTGGCGACAAGGCGGATTTGATCCGCACCTTGTTGCAGGAGGAGAACGCCGATCAGGAGTCGATCGAGATCGCCGAAGATGCGTTCCACAAATTACTGGACTATGCCTGGCCCGGGAATATCCGCCAGCTGCGCAATGCATTGCGGACCGCCTCGGCGCTGTGCCGGGACGGCATCATCCGGATGTCAAACCTACCCCAGGAAATACTGCATACGGACACGCGTGCGCTCGCGCCTACATTAAGTTCGGGAAATTCCGATACCGTCGCCACGGCCATGAACCTGCCGTCTGCCGCATTACGCGACGCCGAGTGCGCCGCGCTGCTGCGGGAACTCGAAAGAATGCACTGGAATATCAGCCGTACCGCTCAGGCATTGGGAATAAGCCGCAATACGCTGTACCGCAAGATCCACAAGCACAATATCGTTCTCGAGCAATAGCGAGGCGCCGACCAGGTGGGCGGCGCCTCGACCTTCTGCAAGGGCTTGCTAAGTTACTTCAAGACTCCGGAGAGCTTGGCTGCGTGCGTTGCCAGCGCATCCATCAGCGGCGGATTCAAGCAATCGTATGGCTCCAAGCCCAGCTCCTTGAGCCGCGCGCGCACCGCGCCCATGTTCGCCGGATCCGCGCCCGCCTCGATGATCGAGGAGACAAACGCCGCAAATCCGGGCGCCGCCCAACCCGCCTCCGTCGATAATTCGGGGTGCACGAAATCGAGGCCGTAAAATGCGTGCTTGGTGTTCTCGATGCGGCCGAACAGGTGGGTGCCGCACACTTTGCATGCATGACGCTGAATGGTCTTGGAAGGATCGACGATCGCCAACTTGTCGCCGTTCTGCGTGACCTTCACCTTGTCCTTCGACACGACGGCGATCATAGAGAACAACACGCCCTTCGGTCGCCAGCACTGAGTGCAGCCGCAGACATGGTTGTGCGCGACCTGCGCGCCGATCGACACCTTGACGGGCCTGTCCGTGCATTTGCAGGTCAGCGTGCCCCCTGCGAAATCCTTCGATCCCTGCTTGACACCGTTGTCGACCGACGGATGAATTGAAACTGCCATGATTCTTCCTCCCACTAGTTATCACAGTCCGTTCAGTACTTGATCACCGAACGGATCACCTTACCCGCATGCATCATCTCGAAGGCATCATTGATCTTATCCAATGGCAGCACTTCGCTGATCATTTCGTCGATCTTGATCTCGCCGCCGAGGTACCGATCCACATAGCCCGGCAATTGCGAGCGGCCTTTGACGCCGCCGAAAGCCGAGCCGCGCCACACACGACCGGTCACCAGCTGGAACGGACGAGTAGAGATTTCCTGGCCCGCTCCGGCGACGCCGATGATAACCGATTCGCCCCACCCCTTGTGACAACACTCGAGCGCGGAGCGCATCACGTGAACATTGCCGATGCATTCGAACGAGTAGTCGACGCCGCCGTTGGTCATGTCGACGATGACTTGCTGGATGGGCTTGTCGTAGTCCTTCGGATTGACATAGTCCGTCGCACCGAGCGATTTGGCCATGGTCCATTTGCTGGGGTTCAAGTCGACCGCGATGATGCGCGAGGCCTTGGCCATCACGGCGCCTTGCACCACGGACAGGCCGATGCCGCCGAGGCCAAACACCGCGACCGTCGAGCCCGGGGTGACTTTCGCCGTATTCAGCACGGCCCCAATGCCGGTGGTGATGCCGCAGCCCAACAGACACACCTTGTCGAGAGGCGCCTTCGGGTTGATCTTCGCCACGGAAATCTCCGGCAGCACGGTGTATTCGGAGAAGGTGCTGGTACCCATGTAGTGCAGTACGGGCTTGCCCTTGAACGAGAAGCGTGAGGTGCCGTCCGGCATGACGCCCTTACCCTGGGTGACGCGGATTCGTTGGCAGAGATTGGTCTTGCCCGACAGGCAGTACTCGCAAGTTCCGCACTCGGGTGTATACAGCGGAATGACATGGTCGCCGGCCTTGACGCTGGTGACGCCCGGGCCGACTTCTTCGACGACACCGCCGCCTTCGTGCCCCAAAATCACCGGGAAAAGTCCCTCCGGATCGGCGCCTGAGAGCGTAAAGGCATCCGTGTGGCACACGCCGGTCGCGACAATGCGCACCAAGACCTCGCCGGCTTTCGGTCCGGCCAGATCGACTTCTTCGATGCTCAGCGGTTTATCCGCTTCGAAGGCAACAGCCGCTCGGGTTTTCATTCAATCTCCTCATTCGGGCGCACCCTCTAGCGCGCCGTGTGTTCACCGACAAGCAGCAAGCGTGCCAGCCCAAGTGCATAGGCACATAACGCTGATCCATCAACTACTTGCGGTGCAAGACATAACGTAGGGCTGTGCCTACGGTTATGGGTGTTTCTGATCCGCCACACTTTGTGCTTCAAAAATGAAGCAGCCAGGGCCTTGAGGACCGGCGCTCCATCATCTCGGTCGCCTGTATCTAATCCAACACAGAATGCGACATATCTGATGCTGAGGCGTGACAGTGATGTACCGGTCGCCGTCGCGCATGCGGTTTATCATTTGCTCTAAAACCACAGATGGGTGCGCGCCCAACAAATGCAAGGGCTGCGCCCTGGCGCATTCAATAAATGCACGATTCGCAGCGGGTTTCTTGGGTCCTTCGGACCGCGGGGTGAGCCTAACGAGCATTCGCTCCCGGCCGGCGATTTAATCGCGGTTGCTCCATTGGTACGCCTCTTGCAGTCAATCAACATAAGCTTCCCCGACGCCAGGTGGCGTTTGGCGACTGCGGGACAAGCTGCGGTCGGCTGCGGCGACAACGATGCGGCCTTCAACGTCACGACAAAGAACTCGAAACGGAGGGAGTTTTCATGAATACGCGTACCAAGCTTGCGATCGCAGTTAGCGCCGCGATGTGGGTGATTCCGGCGAGCAGTGCTTTTGCAGGAATCGACGTTAACGCCGGCGATTGGAAATTAGATTTTTCCGGCAATG
>JANYIY010000398.1 GCA_025358615.1 Gammaproteobacteria bacterium
CCGCCGCCTGCGTCACGACGGAAAAGTGCCGGCAATTCTGTATGGTGGGCACGCTGACGCGCGCACCCTAACCTTGAACCATCAGAAGCTCTTGATCATGCTCGACAACGAGCGCTTCTATTCGACCATCCTCAGCTTGAAGGTGGGCGATCAATCTCAGGCGGCCATTTTGAAGGATGTGCAGCGGCACCCGTTCAAGAATGCCATTGTGCACATCGACTTCCAGCGGGTCGAAGAGAACGAGAAGATACGCATCAGCATTCCGCTGCACTTCACCGGCGCGGCGGTATCGCCGGGCGTCAAGTCGCAGGGTGGGATCGTGTCGCATATGCGCACCCAGACCGAGGTCTCGTGTCTGCCGAAGGATCTGCCGGAGTTCATCGAAGTCGATATTTCCGGGTTGTCGCTCAATGAGAGCATCCATCTCTCGCAACTGAAGATTCCCGAAGGCGTCTCGCTGGTGGACCTGGTGAAGGACGACGTAGCGGTCGTGGCCATTCACAGCCCGCGTGCGGAAGAGCCCGAGCCGACGGCGGCAGCGGCAGCCGGCGCGCCTGCGGCGGACGGTGCGGCAGCAGCACCAGCGGCAGGAGCGGCAGCGGCGGCCCCGGCCGGCGATGCGGCGAAGAAGGACGACGCGAAGAAGGAAGCGCCGAAGAAAGACGCCAAGAAATAGCATTTTCTTACGTTGCGGAAGTGGGGCCGTCAGGTGGCGGCCCTTACTTTTTTTGTTTTTTGTCGGAAGAGTGCGTTCATGGCTGGTTTACCTCTGCGCATCGTGGTTGGCCTCGGCAATCCGGGCCCCGAACATCTGGTGACTCGTCACAATGCGGGTTTCTGGTTCGTGGACTTGCTTGCGCGCCGTCATGGCGGGGAATTCCGCGACTACCGCAAGTACTCAGGTGAGACGGCGCGCATTACGCTGGGCGAGCAGGAAATAATTTTGCTCAAGCCCACCACGTATATGAACCGCAGCGGCCTCTCGGTGCGGCAGTTGAGCGAGTTTTACAAGATTACGCCCGAAGATATTTTGGTGGCGCACGACGAACTGGATTTGCCGGTGGGCAGCGTGCGCTTGAAGCAGGGCGGAGGCCACGGCGGCCACAACGGCCTGCGCGACACCATTGCACATATCGGCGAGACTTTTTGGCGATTGCGGCTAGGTATCGGACACCCGGGCAACAAGGCCGAAGTCATCGACTATGTGCTGACGCGCGCGCCGCGCGCCGAAGAGGATCTGATCCTCGAGGCAGTCAGCACGGCGGCGGATGTCATGCCGCTATTACTTGAACAGGGCGCGGAGCGCGCCATGACTCGGCTACACAGCCGGGCAGGAAAAACTTAATGCCTATTCGTTGTGGAATCGTCGGTTTGCCCAATGTGGGCAAGTCCACGTTGTTCAATGCACTGACACGCGCGCAAATTGCCGCGGAGAATTACCCCTTCTGCACCATCGACCCCAACGTGGGGGTGGTGCCGGTGCCGGATCCGCGGCTGGATAAACTGGCGGCCATCGTGCATCCGGAACGGATATTGCCGACGACGGTTGAGTTTGTGGATATTGCGGGACTGGTTGCGGGCGCGTCCAAGGGTGAAGGCTTGGGGAATAAATTCCTGCAGCACATCCGCGAGGTGGATGCGATCGCACATGTGGTGCGCTGTTTCGAGAACGACGACATCATCCACGTCGCCGGCAAGATCGATCCGGCGAGCGACATCGAGGTGATCAATACGGAACTGGCGCTGGCCGACTTGGACAGCGTGGAGCGCGCGTATCAGAAGTCAGTGAAGGCGGCGAAGGCCAACGACAAGGACGCCGTGAAGATCCGCGATGTGCTGGAGCGGGTGCGCAAGCAACTCAATGAGGCAAAGCCCGTGCGCACCCTGGGATTGGATGCGAATGATCTGTTGCTCCTGCGCGACATGCATTTGCTGACGGAGAAGCCGATCATGTATGTGGCGAATGTGGACGAGAATGGGTTTACCGATAATCCCATGCTCGATCGCGTGCGCGAGCTGGCGAAGGCGGAAGGGGCGGTGGTGGTGCCGGTGTGCGCGGCGATCGAAGCGGAAATCTCGCAGCTGGAGGAGGCGGATCGCGAGGATTTTCTCAAGGAATTGAAGCTCG
>JANYIY010000423.1 GCA_025358615.1 Gammaproteobacteria bacterium
CCGCCGCCTAGCGCATCGAGTGCCCGCGCTGCAGGGGCGCCCGCAGCGGGCGCTCACCCGGCGCCGGGGCCGGCGCCCGCGCGCGGGCCAGGTGCCGCCGCCGTAGCGGCGAAAACGCCGCCGCCGGCGGGAGCCAGCAACGAATGATGCGCGACAATCGAATCCGCCGCTTGCCCATGGCATTGTCGTCACTGGTTGCATTGGCCCTGGCGATACTGCCGTTGCCTACAGTTCTGGAAGCCTTCCGTCCTGATTTCTTGGTACTGGTGGTGTTGTATTGGTCCATTGAATCGCCCCGCGCCGGGGGACTCACGCTGGCCTTCATGGCAGGCCTCGCACTCGATGTGATCCACGGCGTCGTGCTCGGACAGCACGCCCTCGCCCTCACCTTGATGGCCGGATGGGCCACACACCTGCGGCTGCGGCTGCGAGTGTTCTCGATTCTTTCACAATGCCTGACCATATTTGCCCTTCTGACCGGCTACCAGTTCGTGCTGTTTTGGGTCGACGGCGCCACCGGCAATCCCGTGACGACGTTCGGCCGCTGGCTGGCGCCCGTGATCGGTGCCTTGCTCTGGCCGCTGCTGGTCGGCATCTTGAGCCGCCTGCATGAACGCTAAGCCGCTCCGGACCAGGTACATTGGTCCACTATGATTTTCGATGAGTTCTCCCCGTCTCGAACGCGCCGCACGCTGACCGCAGGCGGCCGCACGCTGCGCGCGTTGGGGCTCGATGGTCCGCTGACCGGAGTCCTGGCCATCATCGTCTGCATCGGCGTCCTGGTGGTGTACAGCGCTTCCGGGCAAAGCTGGAAGATGGTAGAGCATCACTTGGTGAACATCGGCATTGCGGTAGCCGCGCTGCTCGCGCTCGCGCGACTCGCCACCCCGCAGTACCTGCGCTTGTTTGCGCCCATCGCCTACGTGATCGGAGTGGCGCTGCTGATCGTGGTCGACGTGACCGGACATATCGGCAAGGGCGCGCAACGCTGGCTCGATGTCGGCTTCATGCGCTTCCAACCTTCCGAGATCATGAAACTTGCCGTGCCCATGATGTGTGCCTGGTATCTGCACGAGCGACCGCTACCGCCGACGTTCAAGGATCTGGTGGTGATGGGAATCATGATTGCCATTCCGACCGCCATGATCATCACGCAGCCGGACCTTGGCACGGCGTTGTTGATTGCAGCCTCCGGCCTCATCGTCATGCTGCTGGCAGGGCTGCAGATCCAGCTCATTTTGATTTCCATACCGTTGCTGGGCGGCGCCGCGTGGGCCGCCTGGCATTTCATTCACGATTATCAGCGCCAGCGGATATTGACCTTCTTGAATCCCGAGACCGACCGGCTTGGCGCCGGCTACCACATCATCCAGTCGCAAATTGCCATCGGTTCCGGCGGCGTGTTCGGCAAGGGATATATGAACGGCAGCCAGGCGCAGCTCGAATTCCTGCCGGAACGATCCACCGATTTCATCTTCGCGGTCATCGGGGAGGAGTTCGGATTGCTTGGCCAGCTGCTGATCCTGTCGCTGTACGGCGTCGTCATCGGACGCGCGCTATACCTTTCCATGCAAGGCCAGGACACGTTTTCGCGCTTGACCGGCGGCGCCATCGCGCTCAGCTTCTTCGTCTATGTGTTCGTCAATACCGGCATGGTGAGCGGCATACTCCCGGTGGTGGGGGTGCCTTTGCCGTTGATCAGCTACGGCGGCACCTCGATGGTCACCCTGTTGGCCGGGTTCGGCATATTGATGTCGCTGCACTCGCACCGCAAACTCATCGGTTCCTAGCCGCGTGCCTATTTCGTCCGGCTCAAAGTATCTGTTCCTGGCCATGGTTCTGTGCACGGCCTGCAGTCCGGTGGCCGCGCTCGACATCAGGCGCGCCGATGTCAAAGACTTCATCGCGCACATGGCCGGCACCACTCTTTTCACCAAGCACCAGTTGCGCAAGCTGCTGAAGGCGGCCCAGAGCCAACCCTCCATCATCGAGGCGATGGACCGGCCGGCGGAGAAGGCCAAACCCTGGTTCGAGTATCGCCCAATCTTCATCACCGAAAGACGCATCCGTGAAGGCACGGAATTTTGGATCGCACACCGCCAAGCGTTGGATCAAGCGAGCATTCGCAGCGGCGTCGCGCCGGAATACCTCGCGGCCATCGTCGGCGTCGAAACCTACTACGGGCGCCTGACGGGATCGTATCGAGTGCTCGATGCGCTGGCGACGCTGGCCTTCGATTACCCAGCACGCGCGAAATTCTTCCGCGACGAGCTCGAGCAGTATCTGCTGCTGACCCGGGATTTGGGCGTCGATCCGTTGAGCCTGAAAGGATCCTACGCAGGAGCGATGGGCGCACCGCAATTTATGCCGTCCAACTACCGGCGCTATGCGGTCGATGCGGACGCCGATGGCCGCGTCAATTTGTGGACCAACTGGGACGACGTATGCGCCAGCGTCGGCAACTATCTCAAGGAACACGGCTGGAATGCCGGCGAACCCGTGCTGAGCGAAGCCAGCGTCGAGGAGGGCAAAGCGGCGGACCTCGATGGCCGCAAGCTCGCGCTGTCGGAAACGGTGGCGTCGCTTCGCGGCAAGGGCGTGAATTTTGAAAGTTCACTACCCACGGATGCGCCTGCCCTGCTGATCGCCGCTGATGAAACCGACGGCGTGCATTGGCGCGTGGGCTACAATAATTTCTACGTAATCACCCGCTACAACCACAGTGCCCTGTACGCAATGGCGGTCTACGAATTGGCGGCCGCCGTCAAACAACAGGTTTTGCTCACCGATGCGGCGCGCCCCGCGGCACTCGCGCCGACACCGAGCGGCGGCTCACCGGGCGTCGCCACGCCAGGCTTGGTCGCGCCGCAACCGGCCCTGCGGCAGTGATTGCCGGCCGCGCCTATGCAGGCCGCGCCTATGCCGCCTCATTCGCGCTCGGCGTTGCGCTCGGGTTGGCGGCTTGCTCCAGCACGCCACCGCAGCCGAGCGTAGCCATTCCGCCGGCGTCGCCCGCGCCGACTGCTGCGCCGCCGCCCATCGTGGATTCCGTGCCCGATGCCGTGCCGCGAGCCGAACCACGCTCTCGCAACGGCAATCCGCCGTTCTACGAAGTATTCGGCAAGCGCTACTTCGTCTTGTCCTCGAGCGTGGGCTACCGGGAGCGCGGCGTCGCGTCCTGGTACGGGCCAGGGTTCCACCAGGTGCGAACCTCGACCGGCGAGGCCTACGACATGTACGGCATGACGGCAGCGCATAAGACATTGCCGTTGCCTGCCTATGTACGAGTGACGAATCTGCAGAACGGCCGCAGTGTCGTGGTACGAGTCAACGATCGCGGACCCTTCGTCGGCAATCGAATCATCGATCTCTCGTACACGGCCGCGGCCAAGCTCGATATGTTGCGCAACGGCACCGCCATGGTCGAAGTGCGCACCGTCGAGGTCTCGATGACGGTGCCCGTGGTCGCAGAAGCCGCCGCGGCACCTGCGCCGAGTACACCGACGGCACCGGCCGTCGGCGTTACGGCAGGCTCCGCCGCTACGCCGGCCGCCGCGCCGCCGCTCGGCGCACAGTCGCCCACGGCCGCGAGTCCCGCTCTGTTCGTACAGGCCGGCGCGTTTTCCGATCCCGCGAATGCGAATCGCCTGGTGGAAAAACTACGCGGCGGCAACTACGGCAAGGTGTTCGTCCGCGATGACCAGATCGCCGGCCGCAGAATGTATCGGGTGCGCATAGGTCCTGTACCCAGCGTCGCGGAGTTCGACCGCGTGGTCGCCGCTCTCGAGCAAGCCGGCGTCAATGACGCACACCTTGCACTCGATTAATGCTATCGGCGCCGCCGTGCGATAATCCCAAAGTACATTTTCATTTGAGGTCTTCAGCCATCATGTTCCGTTCTCTTTTGGCCAGCGTTTCCATTGCCGCGTTTGCGGCCATCTGCTGCTTTGCCGAGACGCCTGCGCCGGCCTCCGCGCCCATCCTCATCCCGACCGCACCGCAGGTTGGCGCGCGCGCGTACATCGTCGTCGACTATCGCACCGACAAGATTCTGGCCGCAAAGGATGCGGTGGCGCGGATGGAACCGGCAAGCCTCACCAAGCTCATGACGGCCTACATCGTTTTTCAGGAGCTGGCCGCCGGCAAGCTCAAGCTCAATGACCAGGTGATGGTGAGCGAGCACGCCTGGCGCTCGGAAGGCTCGCGCAGTTTCATCGAACTGGGCAAGCCGGTGTCGGTTGAGGACTTGATTCTCGGGATGATCGTGCAATCGGGAAACGATGCCACGATTGCACTGGCGGAGCGCGTCGCCGGAACCGAAGAGACATTTGCGCAGATGATGAACGCCAATGCCAAGCGATTGCAGATGGTCGGCACTCATTTCGACAACAGCACGGGACTGCCCTCGCCTCAGGAGTACACCACCGCGCGCGATCTCGCCTTGCTGGCGGGTGCCATCATTCGCGAGTACCCGCAGTACTACAAATGGTTTTCGGTCCACGAGTTCGAGCACAACGGCATCAAGCAGCAAAATCGCAATGGCCTGCTGGAAAAGGACCCTACCATCGACGGCTTGAAGACTGGACACACGGATTCAGCGGGTTTTTGCCTGGTGACATCCTCACTGCGCGACGGCATGCGCCTGATATCGGTGGTGATGGGATCGACCAGCATGAAGGAGCGCGAGAATGCCAGCGCAGCGCTTCTCAACTACGGCTTCACTTTCTACGACACCAAACTGGCGGTCAAAGGCGGCGCCGTTCTCGCGAGCGCGCGCGTCTGGAAGGGACAAGGCGCAGCGGTGGATCTCGGCATCACGAATGATCTGTACATCACCGTGCCGCGCGGCTCGGCCGACATCAAGACCGCCGCCGACGTACAGCCGCGTTTGATTGCGCCGCTCGCCCCAGACATGAGCGTCGGCAGTTTGCGCGTGTTCGCCGGCAGCCAAACTTTGGCCACCGTAGCCCTGCATCCGCTGAAGAGTGTTGCCGGCGGCGGTTGGTGGCGCCGTTTGATCGACACCATTCGATTGTGGTTCGCTTGATTTGGCAACCTGTGTGAATATGCAACGTGACGCAGGCTCCTAGCCATGCCGCTGCCAATTTGCTACTTGAACGGCACTTATCTGCCCTTGACCGAGGCGCGCGTCTCACCACTCGACCGTGCATTCCTATTTGGCGACGCGGTGTACGAGGTCCTGCCACTCTATGCTTCGCGTCCATTCCGCTTGCGCGAGCATATAGAGCGGCTCAATCGCAGCCTGGCCGGCATCCGCATGCCTGCGCCGCTGTCGCACACCGACTGGGCCGAACTTTGCCGGGAGCTGATCACCCGCAATTCCGCGGGTGATGGATATCTGTATCTGCAAGTAACTCGCGGCGCTGAATTCGGGCGCAATCACGCCTGGCCCGAGGGCCTGAAGCCTACCTTGTTCGCCTATATCTCGGCCTTGGATCCCGTGCCGCCCTCCTTCCTGGAACAGGGGGTAGCGGCGGTGACGGCGGCGGACACCCGCTGGGCGCGCCGCGACATCAAGTCCACGGCATTGCTCGCCAATATTCTGCTCAAGAAGCTCGCCGTCGATGGCGGTGCATTTGAGACCATCATGCTCGAACAGGGTGAATTGACCGAGGGCTCGTCCACCACGGTTCACGTCATCAAGGATGGCGTCATCTACACCCCGCCCAATGGCCATCACATTTTGCCGGGCACCACTCGCGACGTCGTCGGCGAGCTGGCCGCCCGACTGAAGCTGCGCAGCGAGAGCCGTCGTATCACGGAATCCGAACTGCGCGCTGCGGATGAGATCTGGCTGGCGTTTGCCACGCGCGGCGTGTTGCCGGTGACCAAGCTCGACGACACTGCGGTCGGCAGCGGCAAGCCCGGTCCGTTGTTTAAACTGGTGAGCGCGGCATTTGCCGAGTACACGCGCGAGCTTGCGGGAACACCGGCGCTATGAGCGACGCCGAATTACAGAAATTTCCCAGTGATTTCCCCATCAAGGTCATGGGCCGTTACGACAGCGAACTGCGTGCGCTCAGCCAAGCCATCGTCGAACGCCACGCCGGAGTCCTCGAAGAATCGCGCATACGGACGCGCACCAGCGCGGACGGCAACTTCCTGGCACTTACCTACATGGTGCATGCCACCAGCCGCGCGCAGCTCGATGCCATTTATCGCGAGTTGACGGCCTGCAAATCGGTGCTGATGGCGCTGTAATCGGGCCCGAATCTCAGCTGCCGCAACAAATGCGGCGTCAACGCCTGCGCCACGGTGCCCATCACGCCGGCGGCGACAAATCCCGCCACATGATCGGCGAGCCGGGTTACGCCCAGGCCGCGCTGCCCGCAGACATTGATGCGCTCAAACGGCGCAAGGTCGACCGTGACGTTGAGCGCCAATCCGTGATAGCTCGCACCGCGGCGAATTCGCAAACCGACGCTGGCAAGCTTGGCGCCATCGACGTATACCCCGGGTGCGGTCCGTGAGCCCTCGGCCGCGACGCCCAGTTCGGCAACGTAGTCGATAACGGCATTCTCCAGGGCCACCACCAACTCGCGCACGCCCAAACGCCGGCGCCGCAGGTCGACGAGAAGATAGACCACCAGCTGCCCGGGACCGTGATACGTCACTTGACCGCCACGATCGATTTGCACCACGGGAATGTCGCCCGGCGACAGCACATGTTCGCGGCTCGCGTTCAGCCCTAGGGTAAATACCGGCGGATGTTCGACGAACCAGATCTCATCCGGGGTGGAACTCTCCCGCTCGTCGGTAAACTTCTGCATCGCCCGCCAGGTGGGCTCGTAAGGCGCCAAGCCGAGATGCCGGATCAGGGGCGCATCGCTCATGAGTTGACGAGGCCGGCATTATTCCGCGCGAGGGCCTGCTCCGCGCGATAGCTCGATCGCACCAAGGGGCCGGACACGCACTCCAGGAACCCTAAACTCAGTGCCCACTGACGGTACAGATCGAATTCAGCCGGGGTCACGAACCTCTCGACGTTCAGATGATTCGGCGTCGGACGCAAATACTGCCCCAAGGTCAGGATGTCGACGGCCGCGGCACGCAGGTCCACCATGGTCTGCCGAATCTCGGTGTCGCTCTCTCCCAAGCCCAGCATCAGACTGGTCTTCGTCAGGACCTTGGGGACATGAGCCTTCGCCGCGCGCAGCACACCGATGGTCTGCTCGTAGCCCGCGCGCGGATCGCGCACCGGATGCGTCAGACGCTTGACCGTCTCCACATTCTGCGCGAACACATCCAAGCCCGAATCGAGGACGGTATGCACGTCGCGCATGATGCCTTGAAAATCCGGCGTCAGCGCCTCGACCGCGGTTTCAGGATTGCGCAGCTTGATGGCGCGAATCGCCGCCGCGTAGTGCGCCGATCCGCCATCCGGCAGGTCATCGCGGTTGACCGACGTGAGCACCACATACTTGAGACCCATCAACTGCACCGACCGTGCGACGTTTTCCGGCTCTTCCGCATCCAGCCAGCCGCGCGGGTTGCCGGTATCCACAGCGCAGAATCGGCAGGCGCGAGTGCACACGGCGCCCATTAACATAATGGTCGCCGTCCCTGCGTTCCAACACTCGCCGATGTTCGGGCATTTCGCCTCCTCGCATACCGTACTCAAACGGTGCTCGCGCACGATGTGTTTTACGGCAGTGAATTCCTTTCCGGAAGGCAGCGGCGCGCGCAACCACGACGGCTTCCTACCGGCGACCAACGGTGGCGCTGCCGCAGCCTGCTTGATGCCGTCTTTGATCGCCGTAAACCCTTGAGATGTAAGGTATTTTTCACCGCTCTTGATCGGCGCAGCGGCTACGGCAATGGGTATGCCTTTGAAGTTGGTCACCCTCTCATTGTAATACGCTGCTGCGGAGGATGCGAAAGCAGGGATTATTTAGCCGACTCGCCATTTAACGCCGCCAGCCGCTGCGCTGTTCCCACGTCCTCCCACGCTCCCGTATACAGCTGCGCGGAGCAGCGTCGCGTCGCCATGGAGCGCAGCAGCATGGGCTTCAGGGGAAATACGCCGTCCGTACAGCCGTCGAAGAAACCGCTCCGGTACATGGCGATGCCGGAAAAGGTGTAGCGGCTGGCGGCGTCCGGGAGCGCCAGTCCGCGCTCGATCCCGAAATCACCTCGTGCGTGCTGCGGCGGGTTGCTCACCAGCACCAAGTGCGCATCGAAATCCACGCCTACGCCCAGGGTCGCGAATGGGAAGTCCGTAAAGACGTCGCCGTTGACCACCGCAAAAGGCCCGGGCTCGAGCAGCGGCAGCGCGCGAAATATGCCGCCGGCGGTCTCGAGCGCGCGCGGTGTTTCCTCGCTGTAGACAATGGCTACGCCATAGCGCTCGCCATCCCCAAGGTACTCGCGTATTTGCGAACCCAGCCACGCGAGATTGATCACGATTCGCGCGACACCCGCCCGCGCCAGGCCGATGACGTGGTGCTCGATCAGCGGTCGGCCCCGCACCCGCAGCAGGGGTTTGGGCGTGGTATCGGTGAGAGGCCGCAGGCGCTCACCGCGCCCGGCAGCAAGGATCATGGCGGCGCGCGGCCGTTCGAGCGCGGCGCTCACGCGAGCGCGCGCTCCTGCGCGGCCAGAAACTCAGGTTCAACACGCATGGCGATGAACTCGGCGAACTGTGCCGTCTCCGCATACTGCGCCGCAGCCTCGCTCGTATAACGCAGCACACGCGGCAAATCCTTGAGGTATCCCGCCTTGCCGTCGCGATAGAACAGGCGCGCGAAAATCCCCAGCACCTTGATGTGCCTCTGCAGGCCGGCCAGGTCGAACCAACGGATGAACTCGCTTTCAGTCGCCGCAAGCAAGAATCTCCTCGCCAACAGTTGCTCGCGGTATTGCAATGCCCATGCGCGCACTCGCGCCGCGGGCCACGCGACATAGCAGTCCTTGAGCAGCGACACCAAATCGTAGGTGACGGGCCCTTGCACGGCATCTTGGAAATCCAGGATCCCGGGATTGTCGTCGGCCGTCACCAGCAAATTGCGTGAATGATAGTCGCGATGGACGAATACGCTGGGTTGCGCCAGTGCACTCTGCGCCAAAGTTTCGAACAGCTGCCGCAGCATGCCGCGCTCGGCGGCGGAGAGTTGCAGCCGCAGGTGGCCGCCCAAGAACCACTCCGGCAGCAATTCCATTTCACGCATCAGCAGAGAGTGATCGTAGCGCGGCAACTTGCGCGCCAGCGCATGATCGGCCGTTTGCATGATCGCCAACGCGCCCAGCGCGTCGCCATACAGCCGCTCCGCCGCGTCCATGTCCACCAGCTCATCGAGATATAGGCGCAGGCCCAAATCCGACATCAGCAAGAACCCGCGCCGCACTTCTCTTGCCAGCACCATCGGCACATTCAGGCCGATCTCGAGCAAAATCCTCGCCACGTTCATGAACGGCTCGAGATTTTCCCGCTGCGGCGGCGCGTCCATCACGATGTAGGTATCTTGGCCGCGGGTCACGCGAAAATAGCGGCGAAAACTCGCATCGGCCGAGGCAGGCGCGATCCGGCTGCCAGCGAATCCTAGATCGTCCAACACCCATCGAGTCAAATCCGCCAGGCGGGAATCGCTTGCATCCGGTAGACCCATGCTTGACCATTCACCAACCGCAAATGCGGCGGCTACTAGTATACCGACTAAGGCGATGCATTTTGTCCATGGCGTTTCAGGTTCGAGCCGCATTCGTTGTCTTCTTCCTCGCGGCCGCAGCCCTGGTCCGCGCCGGGGATATGTGCCCCGCTCCGCCCAAATATCAGGCACCGATCGCCTCCGACATCGCCGCGGACGATCATCGAATTCACATCGACAGCGACGATGCCGAGTTCGACGCCGACCGCAATGCCGTACTGAGCGGCCGCGTCAAGCTGCGCCAGGATGCGCGCACCGTGACCGCCGACTCGGTCAACTACAGCGACAAGACCGGGCGGGTCGCGGTCAAGGGCAGCGTAGATTTCGAGGATCCGAAGTTGCGGGTGCGCAGCGACACGGGCAGCTACGACCCCAGCGGCGCCGCGAATTTCGATAAGGCGAATTTTCAGTTCATGGACCGCAATGGACGCGGCTTCGCCAAAGACATCGATGTCTTGCCGGACGGCAAAGTGACGTTGACGCAGGTACGCTACACCTCCTGTCCCGTCGGCAACCAGGATTGGATGCTGCAAGCCTCCTCGCTCAATATCGACTCCAAAGCGCAGGAGGGAGTTGCGCGCAATGTGACCATGCGCTTCAAGGACGTGCCGATTTTCTACACCCCCTACCTTTCATTTCCCGTCGGAGACGAACGCAAGAGCGGCGTGCTGTTTCCGAGCTTCGGGCACTCCGGCAGCAACGGCTTCGAACTGCAAGTTCCCTATTATTTCAACCTGGCGCCGAACTACGATCTGACGCTCACGCCCGGCCTGTTGACCGCGCGCGGCGTGGAACTCGCCGGCCAGTTTCGCTACCTCAGCTCGAATTCGCACGGCCAGCTCGACACCACCTTCCTGCCGAATGATTCGCAGGCGCATGACGATCGCAACTATCTGCATTTCACGAACATCACGGACTTCAAGACGGGCATGCGCTTCGACGCCGACATCGCCAACGTCAGCGACCACAATTACTTCGAGGATTTCGCCGTAGGCTCCGACCAGACCAGCGTGACCTTTCTCGAGCGCCGTGCGGACTTGCTGTACTACGACGATGTCTGGCGGATTCGCGGGCAACTGCAAAACTTCCAGACCATCGATATCTCCGTGTCGCCGGATCAGAGGCCGTATTCACGCGTGCCGCGCATTCAGGCGAATGCGCTGTGGC
The DNA here is from genome assembly GCA_025358615.1 of Gammaproteobacteria bacterium. Lineage (GTDB taxonomy): Bacteria > Pseudomonadota > Gammaproteobacteria > Steroidobacterales > Steroidobacteraceae > Bog-1198. The sequence continues at coordinate 10,833 of JANYIY010000423.1, forward strand.
CGATCCGGAACAGCCAATTCGAATTCGGGCTGGACAGCGAAGCCGTCAATTTCGTGCGCGAAATCGGCCCGACGGGAGCGCGCGTGAACGTGGCGCCGGAACTGCGCTGGTCGAGCCGCGGGCCTGGCTACTTCTTCGAGCCCGCCGTCGGCTTCGATTTCACGCAGTACGACTTAAGAGACGCCGCCATTGGCGCATCGAGCACCCCCACCCGGGCGCTGCCCTACGCCAGGCTCGATACCGGTCTGGTGTTCGAACGCGACGCCGGTTCTCAGGGACAACGCACCCAGACGCTCGAGCCTCGCATGGTCTATAGCTACGTGCCCTATCGCAATCAGGACACTCTGCCGATATTCGACAGCGGGCTGCCCGACCTGAACCTGACTGAGCTATTTCGCACCAACCGGTACGTGGGCGGGGATCGCATCGGCGATGCGAACCAGCTTGCGCTGGCGCTGACCACGCGGCTCTTTGACCACGTCTCGGGGGCACAATACCTGTCGGCCACACTGGGTCAAGTCCGCTACTTCGCCATTCCCCGGGTCGGCCTGCCCCAGGACGTCGCCCAGACGGGCCAGACACTGGTCAGCATTCCGGGGGTCAATCCCTTTGCCCAGCCGGGACAGGCCCTGGTGAACTCGCGCGGCCAGATCTTAAGGTCCAACCCCGGACAATATGTGTCCGGGCTGCCCTTCCAAGCGCTCGCGGCGGCGGAACCGGGGCAATCGCTGCAGGCCTTCCCGGCCTCGGATTTGGTGGCCGAGGTGGCGGTGACCGCTTATAAGCACTTCAGCTTCAAATTTGATTATTTATACAATCCCTACACCTCGCAAACCGATAAGTCCGAGGTCTCGCTGCAGTACCGCCCCGACCCTACGCGGGTGATCAATCTCGGCTACCGTTTTCAGCAAAGCCCGCTGACTCAGGCGCCCATTTTGAAGCAGTGGGATGGCTCGTTCGCCTGGCCGATTGCCGACCACTGGAATACGGTCGGACGCTGGGTATATTCCCTGCAAGACCACCAAACCATCGAGCAAGTGGCTGGATTTGAATACAAAAGCTGCTGTTGGAAGGTTCAAGTGGTGCAGCGCCGCTATGTCCGGGTGACCAACGGCACCCCGGGACTAGACACCTCGATTGCATTACAATTGGAACTCACGGGCCTAAGTTCGGTCGGAAAACCTGCGAATACCTTCTTGGAACGAGAGATTCGCGGTTACTCGACCCGCGATCCAAATGCCCAAAATCCGGCCCCCTGACCAGGACGACGTCGATTCATGCGTAAAATTGCCTTTCTTTGCCTAAGTTCAGCCGCCGCTGTGCTACTGTCCGCGGCCGCCCACGCGCAGACCCGGGACATCGGCGTACACGGCGAGATGCTCGACCGCATTGCCGCCATCGTCAACGACGGCCTGGTGCTCAAGAGCGATCTGGATTCGCAGATGGATGCGGTCACCAAGCGGCTGCAGGAACAGAAAGTCGAGCTGCCCTCCCGGAGCGTACTCAAGCAGCAGGTGCTCGACCGGTTGATCTTGCAGGAGATCCAGGCGCAGCACGCCAAACGCGTCGGCTTGACGGTGTCCGACGAACAACTGAACAGCGCGCTGCAGGAAATCGCGGGCCGCAACAAAATCCCATTCGATCAGCTGCCGACCGCGCTCGCAACACAGGGTGTCGACTACAAGCAATACCGCGAGAGCATGCGCAAGGAACTCACCTTGAGCACCTTGCGGCAACGCGACGTGATTGCCCATATCAATGTCAGTCCGCACGATTTGGAACAGTTTCTATCGCGCCAGCAAACTGCCGCGGCCAACGATGAATTCAACGTCTCGCACATTCTGCTGTCCCTCCCTGAAGCGGCCACCCCGCAGCAGTTGGAAGAAATCACGCACAAGGCGCAGGACTTGGCCGGACGAGCCACCAAGGGCGAGGACTTCGGTCAGCTCGCGATCGCGAACTCCAACAGCCAGACGGCCTTGGACGGCGGCCAGCTCGGCTGGCGCAAGGGTAATCAGCTGCCGCAATTCATCCTGGACCTGGTCACGAAATTGAAACCGGGGGATGTCAGCGCGCCAGTCCGCACTCCCAGCGGATTTCACATCGTCAGGCTCAATGAGCGCCGCAGCAGCGAGGCC
>JANYIY010000005.1 GCA_025358615.1 Gammaproteobacteria bacterium
GGCGCCTTCAACCGGCAGTCCGGCTGCTACGTCCCCGGCGTCGCGAACGCCGCCGGCAAGAATGTCCCACAGTACTGCTCGCCGCTCTCGTTCACCTCCGACAATCTGACCAATAAGGAAATCGGTTGGAAGACGGAATTCTTCGACCATCGCCTGCAGTGGAACGGCGCGGTCTACCAGGAAGATTGGAAGAACGTGCAGGTCAACCTGTTCGATCCCGGCGTCCTCGGCAATCTGGGCTTTGGCACGAACGGGCCCGACTACCGGATACGGGGCGTGGAGACGTCGTTCGTCGCTGTGCTCATGCAAGGCCTGACGGCGCAGGGCGCTGCTTCGTGGAACAGCAGCAAGCAGACCAACTCGCCTTATGTGATCGCCAATAATCCGGCGCTGCTGGATGATCCGTTGACCGCGCCCCAATATGGCAAGCCGATTTTGAGCGTGCAGAATCCGTTCGGTCCCATCGGCAGTCCGAGCGCCAATTCGCCGCCGATCCAGTTCAACCTGCGGCTGCGCTACCAGTGGACCATGAACGACTACAATGCCTTTGTGCAGGCGGGCGGCACGCATAGCGGGCATTCGTACACGCAGTCCGGCAATAACCCGACGCTGTCCGCGGGTTCGAATGTGAGCACCACATTGCTGCGGTTTGAAAACCCCGCCTATTCACAGTACGACGCATCGGTCGGGGTCGCGAAGGATGCCTGGTCGACCGAGCTGTTTGCTCAAAATCTGACCAATGTGAACGCCAGCACGTTTACCTCTACGACCCAGTTCGTGCCGGCGGAGACCATCACGCGGCCGCGCGTGCTGGGCATCAGGTTCGGTTATAAATTTTGAAACCGGCCGGGTGACTAGAGAGTCGATACTCCGGCGAGTTTGGTGAGGCTTTGCGCGCGGGTGAGCGCGATGAACTCTCTTATATAAGAGGCGCCGGCGCCAGCGCTGCTGGTCGCGGCGTACAGCTCGCAGCGCAGCCCTTCCGGGCCGATGGGACGGGACACCACGTAACCGCGCTCGATGTAATTGCCCACCGTCCAGGAGGGTAGCGCCGCGATGCCGCGGCCGCTGGCAACCAACTGCAGGATGGCCACGGTCAACTCGGCCGTGCGGCGCTTGGGGTTGACGCCTGCCGGCGTCAAGCAATGCTTCATGAGGTCGAGCATTTCGTCGGGCACGGGATAGGTAATGAGCGTTTCTTCGGCGAAGTCGGCGGCCTCCAGCCAGGGCTTTGCCGCCAAGCGATGCCGCGGACTCATCAGAGCAACGCTTTCGTAGCGAAACAGCGGGCTGAACACGACGTTCGGATGCGCTGCCTGCGGATCGTGAATGATGGCAAGTTCCGCCTCGCCGCGGTCGAGCAGCGGCAGGGGATCGACCACGAAACCGGAAATGATGTCGAGCTCGACTTCCGGCCATAGCGACCGGTAGGCGTCCATGGCCGGCATTAGCCAGTCGAAGCAATTGTGGCATTGGACGGCGACGCGCAGCGGTCCGGCATGACCCTGGGCCAGGCGGGCGACATCCCGTCCGGCGTCGGCCACCAGCGGCAAGACCACACGAGCCAGGGTGAGTAGCCTTTGCCCAATGGCGGTGAAGCGCAGCGGCCGCACATTTTTCTCCACTAGCGCCGCGCCGTAGTGACTTTCCAGGGTTTTGAGCTGATGCGAGAGCGCGGATTGAGTCAGAAACAGGCGCGCCGCGGCTTTTGACAGGCTGCCGCACTCGGCCAGCGCCAACAGCGTCTCCAAGTGCCTGAGTTCCAATGCCGTGGATGACATGAGCCAGATTCATCCTTTCCATGAGAATAATGAGCTTGGATCATAGCGTAGGCTCTTGCATGCTCAGCGTCCAGGCATTTGCGCTCGGGAGATAGCTGATGAATCCGGTGGCCGTGTCGTTCGAGTTCTTCCCGCCCAGCGACGAGGGCATGGGCCGACAGTTGTGGGAATCGGTGCTGCGGCTGGCACCCTTGCAGCCGAATTTCGTGTCCGTGACCTACGGGGCTGACGGCTCGACACGGTCGCGAACGCACGAGTGCGTGCTGCGAATTCTGCGTGAGACCAATCTTACCGTGGCGCCGCACCTGACCTGCGTGGGTGCCTCGCGCGGTGAGGTGTTGCGAATCGCGCAAGATTACTGGCAGCAGGGTGTGCGGCATATGGTGGCGTTGCGCGGCGACGCACCCGCCTCGCAGCAGTCGCCGGATGGTCGCTACCGCCCAAAGGACGGCGGCTTCGCCTACGCCTCCGATCTGGTGGTGGGGCTTTCGGCCGTCGGAAATTTCGAGGTGTCGGTGGCGGCGTATCCGGAAGGACATCC
>JANYIY010000022.1 GCA_025358615.1 Gammaproteobacteria bacterium
CACGAGCGTCCCTGGACGCTCGAAGGCTACCGCAAGTTCGGCGGCTATGAGGCGTGGGAAAAGATCCTGCGCGAGCAGACCCCGCGCGAGAAGATCATCGAGGACGTGAAAGCTTCGGGGCTGCGCGGCCGGGGTGGGGCGGCCTTTCCCACCGGCGTGAAATGGAGTTTCATGCCGCGCACTTCGCCGGCGCAGAAGTACGCCGTCTGCAATTCTGACGAGTCCGAGCCAGGCACCTGTCACGACCGCGACATCCTGCGCTACAACCCGCATTCGGTAATCGAAGGCATGGCCATCGGCGGCTATGCGATGACGGCGACGGTGGGCTACAACTACATTCGCGGCGAGTTCTTGGGCGAGCCCATTCCTCGATTCGAGGCGGCACTGACCGAGGCCTACGCGGCCGGCTTGCTCGGCAAGAATATCTTAGGCTCGGGCGTGGATTTCGATTTGCACATGTTCATCGGCGCCGGCGCCTATATTTGCGGCGAAGAAACCGCGCTGCTCGAGTCCCTCGAAGGTAAGCCGGGCAAGCCGCGCTTCAAGCCGCCGTTTCCGGCGAACTTCGGTTTATTCGGCAAGCCCACCACCATCAACAACACGCAGAGCTTTGCCTCTGTGCCCACCATCTTGCGCAAGGGCGCGGCATGGTTTGCAGGCTTGGGGCCGGTGAATTCCGGCGGCACGGTGATATTTTCCGTCTCAGGACACGTGACCAAACCCGGCAATCTAGAACTGCCCATGGGTATCCCTTTTAAGGAACTCATGGATCTTTGCGGCGGCGTCTGGAAGGGGCGCAAGCTCAAGGCCGTGATCCCCGGCGGCTCGTCTTGCATGGTGCTGCCCGCCGAGGTGATGTGGGGGGTCAACATGGACTATGACTCGCTGAAGAAAGCCGGCTCATCCTTTGGCACGGGCGCAGTCATCGTCATGGACGAGACCACCTGCATGGTGCGCGCGCTCGAGCGCCTGGCGCGCTTTTACATGTCGGAATCCTGCGGCCAGTGCACCCCCTGCCGCGAGGGCACAGGATGGCTGGATCGCATGCTGAAGCGAATCATCGCGGGCCAGGGCAGGAGCGAGGATCTCGGCCTGTTGCTGGATGTGGCCAACCGCATCGAGGGTCACACCATCTGCGCGCTCGGCGATGCGGCCGCCTGGCCGGTGCAGAGTTTCCTCAAGCACTTCCGGCATGAGTTTCAGTACATGATCGAACACCAGGGCCGCTCCGTGGTCGATGGCGCGGGCGGCGCCGTGGCTGCGCGCGATTCGGCCGCGGCGGCATAGGACTGACGATGAGCGACGACACGGTCAATATCGAAGTAAACGGGGTGCCGCTGAAGGCCCGCAAGGGTCAGATGATCATGCAGGCCACCGATCCGGCCAATATCTATATTCCCCGCTTCTGCTATCACGACAAGCTCACCGTCGCCGCCAATTGCCGCATGTGCCTGGTCGAGGTGGAGAAGGCGCCGAAGCCCATGCCGGCCTGCGGCACGCCGGTGAGCGAAGGCATGAAGGTGTTCACCAAGTCGCCCAAAGCCGTGGCGGCGCAGCGCGCGACCATGGAATTCCTGCTCATCAATCATCCGCTCGACTGCCCGATCTGCGATCAGGGCGGCGAATGCGAATTGCAGGACCTGGCCCTGGGTTACGGGCGCGACATTTCGCGCTTCAGCGAACGCAAGCGGGTGGTCAAGGACAAGAATTTGGGTCCCTTGGTGTCGACCGACATGACGCGCTGCATTCACTGCACGCGCTGCATTCGCTTCGGCCAGGAAATCCAGGGCTATCCGCAAATGGGCACCGTCGGACGCGGCGAGAACATGGAAGTGGGCACCTACATCGAGCAGAGCGTCGATCACGAACTCTCGGCCAATATCATCGATCTGTGTCCGGTCGGCGCGCTCAACAACAAACCGTTTCGCTACCACGCCCGCGCCTGGGAGATGACACAGGCCGCCTTGGTGTCGCCGCACGACGGCTTCGGCACCAACCTGTACGCGCATGTACTGCGCGGCAAGGTCATGCGCATGGTGCCGCGCGAGAATGAAGCCATCAATGAAACTTGGATTGCGGATCGCGATCGCTTCGGCTTCGAGGGCATGTATTCGGCGGAGCGGGTGACCGAACCCATGCTGCGCATCAACGGTGTTTTGCAGCCTGTAGACTGGGAAGTGGCGCTGACCGCGGCGGCGAAAGGTTTGCAAAAGGCAGGGGCCGCTCACGGCGGGGCCGCCACGGGGTTTCTTGCCTCGCCCACGGCGACGGTCGAAGAGCTTTACCTGCTGGCGCGGATCGCGCGCGGCCTGGGCAGCAACAACATCGACCATCGGCTGCGTCAAGTGGACTTCCGCGCACCGGAAAACGAGCCGAGCTTCCCCAATCTGGGGCTCAACATCGCAGACGTCGAACGCCTCGAAGGCGTGCTCATCGTCGGTTCGAATTTGCGGCATGAAATGCCGCTGCTGGCGCATCGGCTGCGTAAAGCCGCCGTGAAGGGCGGCGCGAAGGTGGCCTTCCTCAACCCGCGGCGCTTCGAATACATGTTTCCGATCGCGGCCTACGCCGTGGCCGACGCCGAGGTGGTCGGCGAACTGGCAGCGGTGGTGCGCGCGGCGGCGGCGGCGGTCAATAAACCGGTGCCTGAGGGCGCGGCGACGGTGGGCGATGTCGTGGCCGAAGTGAACGATTCGCATCGAGCGTTGGCTGCGGCGCTCATGAACGGGACGCGCCGCGCCATTATCCTCGGCACGCTGGCGCAGCGACACCCCTCGTACTCGACGCTCAAGTCCTTGGCGGCAATGCTGGCCGATCTGTGCGGCGCCAGTGCGGGCTGTCTCACTGAAGGCGCGAATGCCGCCGGCGCCTACCTCGCGGGCGCGGTGCCGCATCAGGAGCCGGGCGCAACGCCGGCCACTGCGCCGGGCCTGTCGTCGCGTGCCATGTTGGACTCCGCGTTGCCGGCCTACGTGTTGTTCGGTGGGATCGATCCGGCCTTGGACTTTGCCGTGGACGGGCGCGCGCTGGCCGCTGCGGAGCTGGTGGTCGCGCTAACCACCCACCTTCCTGAAGCCTTGCGTGGCGTGGCGCATGTAGTGCTTCCCATCGGCAGCTTCGCCGAGACCTCGGGCACCTTCGTCAACGTCGAGGGCCGCTGGCAGAGCTGGGCGGGCGCCGCGAAATTGCCGGGAGAAGCCCGCCCCGGCTGGAAGGTATTGCGAGTGTTGGCGAACTTGCTGAATTTGCCCGGCATCGACTATGTCAGTTCCGACGAGATACGCGATGCGCTAAAGGCGTTGTGCGGAGCTCGGATCGAAGCGTCGAGCAACGGCCTCGGCAGCGCCGGCGGCACGGCGTTGCTGTCCGCTGGGCCGGCCGCGGCGGGTTCCTGGGTGGATATTCCACCGTATCAAAGCGACCCGCTGGTGCGCGGCTCCGAGGCATTGTCGAAGACCAAGGACGGGCGCATGGCTCGCACCGTGATCTGACATGTGGGATTGGACCCCACTGCGAGACTGGTTATCCGAGGCCATCACGCCGTATTGGAGCTATCCGCTGTTGCTCGCCGTGCAAACGCTGATGGTCATGATTTGCCTGATTCTCACCATGGCGTTCTACACTTTGGCGGAGCGCAAGGTCATTGGCTGGATTCAAGCACGCAAGGGACCGAACCGCATCGGCGGCCTGCTGATTCCGGGGTTGGCTCAGCCCTTCGCCGACGTCGTCAAACTCCTCTTCAAAGAAATCGTCATTCCGGCCGACTCAAACGGATTCTTGTTCCGGCTGGCTCCGTTCCTGGCACTGGTGCCGTCGCTCGCCATCTGGGCGGTGATTCCGTTGCGGCCGGAACATGCATTTGCCGACATCGATGCCGGACTGCTGTACATCCTGGCACTGACCTCGATGGGTGTGTACGGCATCATCCTGGCGGGCTGGGCCGCAAACTCAAAGTACGCGTTCCTGGGGGCGATGCGCTCGGCCGCGCAAATCGTCGCCTATGAAATTGCCATGGGTTTCGCCATGGTCGGCGTGTTGATGGCCGCCGGCAGTCTCAACATCGGCGACATCATTCGCGCCCAGCACGGCTTGTTCGGCTGGAACTGGACCTGGCTGTTCCCGCTGCTGGTGGTGTACTTCATTTCTGGCGTCGCCGAGACTAATCGCGCGCCGTTCGACGTCGCCGAAGGCGAGTCGGAAATCGTCGCCGGCTTCCACGTGGATTATTCGGGGATGGCGTTCGCGCTGTTCTTCATCGCCGAATACGTCAACATGATTCTCATATCGGCGCTTACCGTCATTTTCTTCTTCGGCGGCTGGCTGTCGCCGTTCGACGGCTGGCTGGCGGAGGACTCGTGGCTGGCGGCGCCTGGTTTCTTCTGGTTCGGCTTGAAGACCCTGGCCCCGATGTTCAGCTTTTTGTGGCTGCGCGCGACGTTTCCGCGCTATCGCTATGATCAAATCATGCGCTTGGGCTGGAAGGCATTGATCCCCGTCACGTTGGTTTGGCTGCTGGTCGAGGGATTCATGGTTTATTTCCACGTCGGTCCGTGGAAGGGGCACCTGTGATGCTGGGCATTCGTAATTTTCTCAAGACCTTTCTGCTCTGGGAACTGCTGCAGGGCCTGTGGGTGACCTGGAAGGGACTCTTTGCACCCAAGATCACGGTGAACTATCCCGAAGAGAAGACGCCGCAAAGCAATCGTTTTCGCGGCCTGCATGCACTGCGCCGCTATCCTAACGGCGAGGAGCGCTGCATTGCCTGCAAGCTCTGCGAAGCGGTGTGTCCGGCGCTCGCCATCACCATCGAGTCCGACGTGAGCGCCGACGGCACGCGCCGCACCACGCGTTACGACATCGATTTATTCAAATGCATATTCTGCGGCTTTTGCGAGGAAGCCTGTCCGGTCGATGCCATCGTGGAAACGCGCCTGCATGAGTACCACATGGAGAATCGCGGCGAGAACATCATGAGCAAGGATAAGTTGCTGGGCATAGGCGAGCGCTACGAGGCAATGATAGCGGCAGACCGTGCCGCGGATGCACGGTACCGCTGATGTTTCCGAACGTCTTGTTTATCATTTTTGCCACGGTGCTCATCGCGTCCGCATTGGGAGTGATCCTGGCGCGAAATCCAGTGTACTCGGCGTTGCTGCTGGTCCTGTG
>JANYIY010000145.1 GCA_025358615.1 Gammaproteobacteria bacterium
TCAGCGGTCCCGGATGGGACCTGACTTCGGCAATCGATCGCACTCCCGAGCGCTCGAGTCTTGCCGCGGAGGACTCGATCAAATCGGTGACCAGGCGGTTGATCATGCGCCGCAGTATCTCGTACACCTGCCGGCGTCCCGCGAGCGCCGGATACTTCGCGAGCACTTCCGCGTGATATTCGCGGAAAAGCGGCACCACCAGCAGTTGCTCCACCGAAATGAGTCCGGCTCGAATGCCGTCCTCCACATCGTGATTGTTGTAGGCGATTTCGTCGGCGAAGTTGGCGAGTTGCGCCTCGAGTCCGGGTTGCCGGCGATTGATGAAGCGCTCGCCTATTTCGCCGAGCTGCAGCGCGTTGTTGTACGAGCAATGTTTCAAAATACCTTCGCGGCACTCGAAGCTCAAGTTCAGTCCATCGAATTCCGCATAGTGCTCCTCGAGCTCGTCAACCACGCGCAGAGACTGCAAATTGTGCTCGAAACCGCCGAAATCCATCATGCATTCGTTCAACGCATCCTGTCCGGCATGCCCGAACGGCGTATGCCCCAAATCGTGGGCGAGGCAGATCGCTTCTGACAACACCTCGTTGAGGTTCAGCGCCCGAGCGATGGTGCGCGCAATCTGCGCCACCTCGAGAGAGTGGGTCAGCCGCGTCCTATACAAGTCACCTTCGTGATTGACGAAAACTTGAGTCTTGTAGACCAATCTGCGGAAGGCGGTCGAGTGCACGATACGATCGCGGTCCCGTTGATATTCCGAACGGTAGGCAGGCTTCGGTTCCGGATAGCGTCGACCGCGGGAATCCGCGTCGTGCGCGGCGTAAGCGGCGAGGGCACTCATGCGAAATATTCCTTGAGCGTGGCCTCGAGCGCGGCGTGGCTGTAATCCGCTGTCACGATGGCGCGGCCCAACTTCTCCAGCAGCACCAGGCGCATGGCTCCGGCCAGCACTTTCTTATCCATTTGCATCAATGCCAATGCCTTAGCTGTGCCGATGCGCGGCGCCGCGGTGGGCAAACCGGCCCTGCCGAGGATGTCCCGCATTCGACCTTTGATGCTGCCATCGACCAACCCCAGCCGCTGCGACAAATCCGTCGCCATCAGCATTCCCAACCCCACCGCCTCGCCGTGCAGATAGGTGCCATAGCCGGTAGCTGCCTCGATCGCGTGCCCAAAAGTGTGGCCGAAATTCAATATCGCCCGCAAATTTTGTTCGCGCTCATCCTTCGCTACCACGGTTGCTTTGATTTCACAGGATCTGGCGATACTGTAGGTGAGCGCATCGACATCCCGGCCCAGCAATTGATCCATATTGTGGTCCAGCCAATCGAACAGTAGCGGATCCCACACACAGCCGTACTTGATCACCTCGGCCAGGCCGGCGCGCAGCTCACGATCCGGCAGCGTAGTGAGAGTATCGGTGTCCGCGATGACGCTCTGTGGTTGGTAGAAGGCGCCGATCAAATTCTTGCCCCCCGAATGATTCACGCCGGTCTTGCCGCCGACCGAAGAGTCCACTTGAGCCAGCAACGTCGTCGGCATCTGAACGTAGCCGATCCCGCGCTGGTAGCACGCCGCCGTGAAGCCCGCGATGTCGCCGACCACACCGCCGCCCAGGGCCAGCACCGTTGCGTCCCGATTCATTTTCTTCCCGACCAGCGCGTCGAATACCCAGCCGGCAGCTTGCAGCGTCTTATGCTGTTCACCGTCAGGCAGAATACATTCAGCCAGTCGTCGCGGCGCAAGGCTGTTGGTCAATGCCGCCAGGTACAGCCGCGCGACCGTGGTATTGGTGACGATCATGAGGTCACGCCCGCGTATTTGAGCGTCCAATACTTCTGAATTAGCCATCAATCCCGAGCCGATCACGATGGGATAGCGAGAATGGCCGAGGTCTACTTGCAGGGTTTGCACGGCGTTGATTATACGAGCTTAGGCTGTCCGCGCCCGCCCCGCAGCTCGTGATGAATCTCCTCGGCGACCAGCTGCACACGCCGGCCGTCGGTGGAAATCGTTAAATCGGCTATCTCGGCATATAGAATCGCCCGTCGCTGCATCAGCTCCTGTAGCTTTTGTTCGGGATCCGTGTCGTTCAGCAAAGGCCGGTGCCGCCCATGCCGAGTACGTTCGAGCTGCTGGTCGATGGACGTCGCGAGGTACACCACGACGCCGCGCTCGGCCAGCGCCCGCCGATTGTCCTCCTCGATCACCGCTCCGCCACCCGTGGCCAGCACGATGGCCTCCAGGCGCGTCAGGCGCTCGATCGATTCCTTCTCCCGAATCCTGAACCCGGATTCGCCCTCTTTCTCAAAGATGAAGGCGATATCCACACCAGTCTTAGCCTCGATGTCCGCATCACTGTCGTGAAACGTAAACCGCATCATGCGCGCCAGGTGCCGCCCCACGGCGGTCTTTCCCGATCCCATGGGGCCGATGAGAAAGATATTGGGTTTGGACAGCATGGTGGCCGTGGATCATAGCCGACCGGAACGCAAAACGGCCGCCCGAGGGCGGCCGTTTCACTGAGGTTTGACCGTTGAAGATGAAGGTTAAGTCAACTGTACCGCTATGCTGAATATCGTCGCGGTCTTCGTTCCCGGCGAAGTCACAGTAATGGTCACATTGCCGACAGCCCCGGCGGTTTGAGTTGCCGTCAGGGTTACCGACAGATTCTCTCCTCCGATCGGGGGCGCCCCGGACGCGCTGCGACACCCTATGGTGAAATTGGCCCCTATCCCGCTGATCGTTCCAATGGCCGAGTCCGCCGTCACCACCACGCTGGTACCGGCAGCCATGGGATTGGAGTTCAAGTCCTGTATGTTGAAGTTGATCGTGCCGGTGCTGGGTGCGGCAGGAGATGCGGCACTTGCGGCGAGTGTCAGCTGCGCCGGAACTGGACCGCCGCCGAAATTCGGTGTGCTGGTGATAAAGGCGTTCGCGGAAGCCGTCGACATGATTAGCAAGTGCGACACCCCGATCGCCAACGTTGACGTACTGCAGGTCGGCGCGGCGCCGCTGGTGCACGTAATTCCCTTGAATGACGTTGCCGACGGGTCTGGAGCATTCCACATTCCGTCTGCGTTGAAATCGAGGAAGAATTCACCCGAATCGTAGGTGTTGTTCTCGTTATCATCGCGATACGGCTCGCCAAGATGAACGAACGGCTCGCCCGGGTCCCAAAAGCCATTGCCGTTGGTATCGGTGAAGGATTCCTCGCCGATGGTGGTCGCCAGAATGGTCGCACGGCCCGCAGCCAATAACGGCGGGCTGTCGCTGTTGAGCGCGGGACGGGGACTCGCGCTGGTCCAGGTCACACCACAAGTGCCGTCTGCAGCACCAGGAGCGGAAGGAGTCGTGCAGGAGCCGACGACATGCCCGCCATTGGTGTTGAACGCAATGGAAGTCCCGTCCGGCGCCGGATTGTTATACCGGTCGGATAGTCGCACGGTCACCGGAACAGTCACGCCGTCCGTGCCATACGCTTCCACGTTAGGGCAGGCGAGCCCGGAAGCGGCATAGCTTGGGGCGCCAACCGCTATAGAGAACCCTGCCGACGCCGGCAACCCGGTGGTCACCGTCAATACGCTCGACTGCGTGCTCAGAGCCGGGGATGCGATCGAGGCCGTCACGCGCACCGATGTGTGTTGAGTGCCCGAACTCACGACTGTTTCCACCGTGCCGTCGGCGGCTGACGTGGAAGTGGCAGGCGCGAGCTTGATTCCGCCGACCGTCGTATTAAGGCTGAACGAGACCGTGACTCCGGGTCGCGGGCCTCCCGTCGAATCCACTACCTTGAACACAACCGTGGACGTCTCTGCGAGCCCGGTGCCTTTCAGGCCGATCGAGACCGGCGAGGCCGAGACGAATTGGATGGAACCGATCGAGGCGGCAGCGACCGTGACCGTGGCGGTGGCAGTTAGACTGGCGGTGCCCACTACCGCCGTCGCCGAGATGACATCGGCGCCGCTGCAGCCCTTCGCGGTGTAGGTTCCGCTAACGCTTCCCGTCGACGTGATCAGAGTGCCGGTCGTGGCGCCCGCTGTGGTGGTGCCGGACGCGGCTATTGCTGCAAGTCCTTGCGCCACACAGGGAGAGTTGAACGTCACCGTAACCGGCGCGCCCGTATACAGCGTACCGGTCTGATCGACGATGGTGACCGCAAGGCTTGCCGTGCCGCCTGCCGACACGTTGGCGCTCGACAGCTCGATCGCACCCGACTTGAAGTCGGCGCCGCTGCCGTTGCCCATCTCGTAAGTAGTCACAGTGGTCCCGCCCGTACCCCCGGTTCCGCCGGTGCCGCCGCTGGAACCCGCGCCGGATAGGGTCTGGGACCCGCCCCCGCAGGCGGTCAACAGCATCGCTGCCGCCGCGCATGCCACGATTGATAGTTTTCGCATCTCGTTCATTCCTTGCTCGACTCTGGTGGCCATTTCGCGATTAATAGAGATTCGATCCCTCACGCAGAATCTTCGGCGTGATGAAGATCAAGAGTTCAGTCTTGTTGTTGATATTCGTAGTGCTCTTGAACAGGTTGCCGAGCACGGGGATATCGCCAAGGAAAGGCACTTTGTTCGCCGACTTCGACTTGGTGGTATCGAGAATGCCGCCGAGCACCACGGTCTGGCCGTCATTGACGAGGACCTGAGTGATGATCTCCCGCGTATCGATCGACGGCACGCTGCCGCCGGTGGCGCTCGTGATCTGCTGGCCGACGGAATCGTCGGACACATCGAGGTCGAGAATGACGCGATTGTCGGGCGTGATCAGCGGTGTGACCTTGAGCGACAGCACGGCATTCTTGAACTGCGTCGTCGTCGCGCCGCTCGACGCTGATTCTTGGTACGGAATCTCGACACCCTACATGATGGTGGCTTGCTTCTGATTCGCCGTAATGATGCGCGGCGAAGATAGCGTCTCGCTCTTACCTTCGTTTTGCGCAGCCGACAATTCCAGATCGACGATATAGCTGCCGCCCAGCAATGACAGTCCGATGCTTCCGTTGGTGTGCGCCGCGGGCAGATTGACCTGGTAGCGATTATCAAGGATGGGGGCCGTCACCGGAGTGACCTTGCCCGACGTTGCGAGATTGCCAATACCGGACTGTGTCATGCCGTCGGCGCCGGCGCCGTTGCCGGTCACGGACAATAGGCCGTTGCTGCCGTTCTTCTGCGCGCTGGTCACGCCGAAGCGGGCACCGAGATCGCGCTCGAAGGTATCGCTCACGATCACGATGCGCGCTTCGATCAATACTTGCTTGACGGGCACGTCCAAGGTCTGCACCAGCCGCCTGATATCGGTCAGCTTGTCGGCCGTATCCTGCACCAGCAGCGTATTGGTGCGCTCGTCGATGGACAGGGTGCCGCGCGACGACAACATGGAGTTGACTCCGCCGGCGGCGCCGCCACTGGGTCGGATCAGTTTCGCAAGATCCGCGACCTTCGCGTAGTTGACCTGCATGAATTCGGTGCGCGTCGGCGACAACTCCTGCACTTCCTTGCGGGCAGC
>JANYIY010000040.1 GCA_025358615.1 Gammaproteobacteria bacterium
TACCTATTCATGCCCAACTAGCGACATGAAGCCCGAATTGGCCAAGCCACCCCAACCACGCTCCGGCTTATTACGTAAACCGTTTGGCGAGGAGGCGGTACTCACGATGGAATGCTTTCGCCCCTCGCAGCCCACCCGCCGTTAGACCGACTGCCGCTGGTTACCTTGTACGTGACCGATCGCTGCAACTCGCGTTGCGTCACCTGCGATTACTGGCGGCACGGGCGCGACGACATGAGCCTTGCCGCCGTGACGCGATTGCTGCCGAGCTTGGCCGCATTGCGCACGGAACTCGTGCTGCTCTCCGGCGGCGAGCCGTTGCTCAACCCAGAATGGTCAGCCATCGCAGAAATTTTGCGCCAGCGCCGCCTCAAGGTATGGCTGCTGACATCCGGCCTGGCGCTGTCAAAACACGCGGCACGCGCCGCAAGGCTGTTCGACGCCATCACCGTCTCGCTGGACGGAACCGACGCAGCGACCTACCAGGCCATTCGCGGGCTGGATGCCTTCGACAAGGTATGCGTCGGAATTCGCGGCGCGGCCGATCACGGGATGCGCCCCGGCATCCGCGTCACCGTGCAGCGTGCCAATTATCGGCAGCTACCGGCCTTCGTCGTTCTCGCCAAAGCGCTGCGCGCAAGGCAAGTGTCCTTTCTGGCGGTCGACGTCGCCAATCCGCACGCCTTCGGCCGCACGGATGATTTCGTATCCGAATTGGCATTGAAGCCGGAGGATCTGCCTGAGTTCGAACAGGTCTTACGAGTCGTCGAGCGCGACCACGCGGAAGATTTTCGCTCCGGCTTCATAGCGGAAAGCCCGCAAAAGCTGCGCCGCATCCATCAATACTTCGCCGCCATCCACGCACAAGCACCCTACCCGCCGGTTCGCTGCAACGCGCCGGAGTTCTCGGCCGTGATCGGCGCAACCGGCCGCGTGCAGCCATGCTTTTTCATTGCCGGGCCGCCGGACGCGCAGCTTCTTGATGGCGCGCTCGACGGCGCGCTCAACGGTGCCGGTATGACGGCGCTGCGCACGGCGATCCAGGCAGGCAAACGCAGCGAATGCAAGACTTGCGTGTGTTCGCTGTGGCGGGATACGGTCCTCGTCGAGAGCGCAGCATTGTTCGCACGCCCGTACGTGGATGCTGCTTTGTGACGCAGACTCTGAACGCGGCAACGCTTGCCGCCTATGAGCATTGGGCACCGCTGTATCCGCCTATGCCCCACAACCCTCTCATGCGCGTGGAACAGGCCGCGATGCTCGAACTCTGGCCCGAGACCGCCGGCCGCCGCGCACTGGATCTAGCCGCAGGCAGCGGACGTTACTCGCGGCTGCTGGCCGACTCGCAGGCCGCTGAGATCGTTGCAGTGGATTTCTGCGCACCAATGTTGGCCTGGGTGTCGGCGGTAAGCCGCGTATGCGCAGACATGATGCGATTGCCGTTCGCGAACTGCACATTCGACGTGATCATTTCGGGCCTCGCGCTCGGACATGCGTCGAGCGTGCACGAGTGGATGCAGCAGGCCGCACGAGTTCTCAAACCTGGTGGAGTGCTCTTATATTCTGACTTTCATCCGGAGGCGGCACGAATGTCGCTGACCCGCTCGTTCAGCGACCAGGACGATGTGACATGGACCGTACCGCATCATTGCCACGCCATCGCCTGCCCGATGGCCGCAGCCCAAGCCGCCGATTTGACCGTCGACAAGATGCACGAAATTCATGTCGGCCGGGAATTGAGCGAGCCGTTTCCCAATTCAGAAGAGTTCTACGAGCAATGGAACGGACTGCCGGTCGTCCTGGTCGTGCGGGCCCGCAAATAATGCGGATTCCATCGACCCGTCCCGCCGGCCTCACCTTCCTCAACGCACGCATGAAGGACGGCGGTACGCAAACTTGCGCATCGTCGGAGCGAACATCGTGGGTGTCGACATGGAACCTCAAGCAGGCGATTCGATCGTCGATCTTCAGGGCGACCGCGTTCTACCCGGCCTCATCAATGCCCACGATCATTTGCAGCTGAATAGCCTTGCCCACGACGCATCCGGCAAACGCTACCGGCATGTGCGCGATTGGATTTCGGAAGTCGACGAAGACAGGCGTTCCAATCCCGCATTTAAGGCAAGCATAGCGGTCGCGCGGGACGAGCGCCTGCTGATCGGCGGCATGAAGAATCTCCTCAGCGGCGTGATCACAGTCGCGCATCACGACAAGCTCTATCCCTTTCTGACCAGATCGGATTATCCCACCCGCGTCGTCCCTGACTACGGCTGGTCGCATTCTTTGTACGTCGACGGCGAAACGGCAGTCGCGGCTTCGTATCGCCAAACGCCTGCCGAATTGCCGTGGATGATTCACGCCGCAGAAGGATTGGACGATGCCGCGGCCGATGAATTCGATCGTCTCGATTCGCTCGGCTGCCTGGGCCCGAATACCCTCCTGGTGCACGGCATTGCCCTGGACCGCGCTCGGCGCAGGAGACTCGAGCAGGCGGGCGCCGGTCTAATCTGGTGTCCCTCTTCGAATTTGAATCTTTTCGGCAAGACCGCCGAAGCGGCCGAACTCGCGGCGAAGG
>JANYIY010000053.1 GCA_025358615.1 Gammaproteobacteria bacterium
GACAGGAACCCGACAGGAAAGCGTAGTGCGGGAAAACCGCCCGCTACGTTTGACGCGGCGGGGACTGGAGACGTGGCATGGTTGAGATACGGTGGCACTCGCAGACGAAAGGGCGAGCAACAGCGAACACAAACTTCAACCGACACCGGCGCGCCAGTCCTCGACCCTACCGATAAGCGGGATGTGGAAACGGAGTTATGGTTCGTCAATTGAGACACCGCCAGACGAAAGGGGCGGCCACAGCTGCGATGAACCTACTGCCACCGCGCCACATCTCGACTTCACAGCAAAATCAAGCGCACCCCGCATCAGATCCGAACGGCCTGAACCGCATCCTGGTAGGCCTTATCGACCGATTCGAGCGACAGATGCTGGTAGACCTCCAGGCTTTTTTTGCTTTCATGCCCGGAAATCACAGGTCGATGTGACCATCCACCCGCTCAAGGACGGCCGCAAGGGTGGCTTCGATGTGAGCGTGAAGCTCCCCGACGGCAAGATGATCTACAACCTGCCGCACGCCAACTGACCCGGCGGTCGGTGCAATGAAAAAGGCCCGGGAGTGCGCGAGAGCTTCCGGGCCTTCGATTGTGCGCGGCTCTGGCGCAGCGCCTAGAGGATTGTGATCACAACGGAACCGTCGGTACCACTCGTGCCCGGCGTCGCGCCCCCCGCACCCGGACCACCGTTTGGCGCGACGGCGAAGCTCGTGCCGCCCGGTCCGGTGCTGCCGCCGCCGCCGCCGCCGGCGCTGCCCTCGCTGTTGCCGCCATCGGCGCCATCGGCGCCGCCGCCGCCGCCGCCATAGCCGCCGCCGCCGCCGCCGGCACCGAAGCCGAAGCCGCCGCTGCCGCCGTTGCCGATGGTACCGCTGATGCCGGAACCGCCACCGGAGCCGATACAGCAGCCACCGCCGATACCACCGCTGCCGCTGTCGGTCGTCACGATGTCGGTGAAGGCGGAGCCCGGTGTTTCAATCTGGGTCTGAGTGCCCCCTGTGCCGGCGCTGCCGCCGACACCATTGCTGCCGGCGCCGCCGCCCCCTGCCGTGCCATGCGCGGCGCCGGGACTGCCAGCGTTGCCGCCATTCGCATCGATGCCGGGGCCACCGCCGGCACCGCCACCACCACCGGCAATCAGGAAGGTCGTGGCGCCGTCGCCGACGTAGGTCAAGCCACCGCCGCCGCCGCCTTCATCGGTGGCGTGGCCACCGCCGCCGACATAGATGGCGAGGACATCGCCAGGTTGCACGCTCAGCGTACTGGTCACCAGGGCGCCATTGCCGCCCACGTTGTTGTCATCACTGCAGCATATACCTGTGCCACCGCCACCCGCGCCGATCGCAGCGACCTGGATCGACGTGACGCCCGCGGGCACCGTCCAGGTGTAGGCACCGGCCGAGGTGAAGGTGTTGTTCGAACAGCTGACCTGCACCGACCCCACGTTGTTGGCCGGCATGGTGCCGCTGGCGCCGCCCGTCACCGCGCAGGTCTGTCCGGTGGGCTGGGTGCTCGCCGTGACAGCATAGGTACTGCCGAAGGCCACGCCGTTGGGCAGCGTGAAGGTCGTGGCGCCGGATGCCGGGCTCACCGTATTGCCGCCGCCGTTCGCGAGCACCAGTCCGGTGCTCGTGAGGCCGCTGATGCTGCCGCCCAGCGTGTAGGTGTTGACCGAGCACGTGACCGTCACCGATACGGTGGCGGCCGGCATCGCACCGCTGCTGTTGCCGCCGGGCGTGCAGGTCAGGCCCGTGGGCTGGGTCTGTACGGTCAGCGCGTACTGGCTGCCATAGGCGATGGCCGTCGGCATCGTGAAATTCAGGGAACCGGAGGCGCTGACCGTGATCGTATCCGTGCCATCGGTGAGGACCACGGAACCGGCGGTCAGGCCGGTGACCGAGCCGCCGAGGACGAAGGACTGGGACGAACACGCCAGTGCCGTGTTCGTGACATTGCTCGCGGGCATGGTGCCGGAGCTTGCGGTGACACTGTTGCCGCTGCCGAAACTGCAGGTCAGCCCGATGGGCTGTGTGGCCACCGCCAGCGTGTAATTCGCATTGAAATCGACCGCGATGGGCATCGTGAACGTGGTGGCATTCGCTGCCGGCGAGACCGTGTCGGCGCTGTTGGTGATCACCAGCCCCGCGGTCGTCAGGCCGGAGATCGTCCCGCCGAGCGTGAAGGGCTGATCGGTGCAGCGCACCGCCACCGAAGTCACCGCACTGGCCGGCATTGTAGCCTGGCCGGCCGTGACGGCGCACGCTTCGCCAGTGGGCTGGGTCTGGACGGTAACGTGGTAGCTGCTGCCCGTGACAACCTGCGTGGGCAACGTGAAGGCCGTGGCATTTGCCGCGACAGCGACGGTATCGCTGCCATTGGCGAGGACTAGGCCAGCCGTCGTCAGGCCGGAGACGCTGCCGCCGACGGCGAAGGCCTCGGTGGCGCAGGTCACCACGACATTGGCGATGTTGGCCGATGCCACCGTGCCGGTGCCGTTGGCGACACTGCACATCTGATGGGTCGGCTGCGTCTTGACGGTGACGGAATAGGCGCTGCCCGCGACGAGCTGCGTGGGCAGGGTAAAGCTGGTGCCATTGGCCGCGACGGTGACCGTGTTACTGCCATTCGCGATCACCAGTCCCGCGGCACTCAGGCCCGCAACACTGCCGCCCAGGGAGTAGGTTGGCGTCGTGCAGGTCACTGCGACATTGGTGATGCTCGCCGAGCCGGTGGTGCCGCTGCCACTGGCGATGCTGCAGGCCTGGCCGGTCGGCTGGGTCTGCACGGTGACCGTGTAGGTCGCCCCGCTGGACAGCACTGCGCCGAAACTGAACGTGGCGGCCCCGGAGGTGACGGGGGCAGTGGCGCTGCCGTTGGCCAGCACCAGTCCGGAGGCGGACAGACCGCTGACGGTGCCGGACAATGTCAGGGACTGGGACGAGCCACTGCCGCTGCTGCCACCACAGGCGGCAAGCGTGAGAAGTGTTCCAATCGCGGCAATACGTGGCAGTAGACGATGCATGCGGGATCCCGACTCATTTGACAGATTAGGGAGCGATGTTAGGGGAGCTGCGGCGGGTCGCGCAGTAGCGATCTCACAGAACGTGGGGCGCAAGTGAGAGGCAGTTGACGTAAATGCAGGCAAGCGGGTCATGCGTCACCGCAGGCCACCCTCGCCAGGTCGGCAGCGAGGTCCGCTGCCTCGGTGGTGCTCATGCCCGACTGGTCGGAGTAGGTATTGTGTTCGTTGGCGCGAACAATCCGCACCGCTCGCTCATAGTCCTCGCTCCGCAGTGCCCCGAGCCGGTGAAGTTGGCTACTAATGCCCAACCCCTCGAATAGGTAAAACTAGAGGTCTGAGTTGCCACTGGACCGGGGTAAGGAGCTGCCGTCACTGCTTCTTTCCGGGCGGCTTTCGAGTCTTGCCACCCTCAACGACCCTCAAACCGTCCTTGCGTAGCGTTCCATTTGGCGCGACGTGCCGGTAGAGCGTCTGCCGGGTAACACCGAGTTCGCTGCACAAATCGGCCACCTTCGTTTCCTTTTGCCCCATGGCGACCATGGCCAGGCGCACTTTTGCCGCCGTCATCTTGAACGGCGCACCGCCTTTGCGGCCTCGGGCGCGGGCCGATGCCAGCCCGGCTTTGGTTCGCTCGGAAATCAGGTCTCGTTCGAATTCTGCGAGCGAAGCGAAGATGCCGAATAC
The DNA here is from genome assembly GCA_025358615.1 of Gammaproteobacteria bacterium. GTDB lineage: Bacteria > Pseudomonadota > Gammaproteobacteria > Steroidobacterales > Steroidobacteraceae > Bog-1198. Next base: position 3,703 of record JANYIY010000053.1, read on the forward strand.
GAGCTTTCCCGCCGACGTGGTCGTGTCGATCGACGCGCCGTGGCCCGTGAGCACCTTGAAACCGATGCTGCGCGTGTTGAGATCGTGAACGACGTTGATTAGGTGGCGCAGGTCGCGCCCCAATCGGTCGAGCTTCCAAACGATCAGGGTGTCCCCGCGACGCAGGGCCTTCAAGGCAGCGTCGAGCCCCGGCCGGGCGTCGAGGCGGCCGGAGGCGCGATCCTCGTAGAGCCGGCGTGTGGCGACGCCGGCGGCTCGTAGTGCGTCGCGCTGCAGATCGGTGCTCTGCGATCCATCCGCCTTCGACACCCGCATATAGCCTATCTGCATCGCGTCACCTAAACGGTGACATCGAGGCGGCACTCGCCGAGACTGCATAGCGCATGAGCACCGACTCCCGCCGCCTGTCGATTCTCACCGCTGAGGAAATCGACGACCTGTACGGGCTTCCGCACTTCACGGTGGATGATCGGCGTCTGCACTTCGATCTGAGCCGGACGGAGCGCGGCTTGGTGGATCGCGTGCGCACGATGTCGGCGGCCGTTCACCTGATTCTGCAGCTCGGCTATTTCAAGGCCAAGAGCCAATTCTTCGTTCTCGCGCGCGAGGCGGTGATGGGGGACTTGGATCACATCCTTCGCCGATATTTCGCGAGGCGTAAAATCGCCGACATCAGGGTGCTTTCCAAACCGACACGCCTCGAGCAGCAACGGCTCATTCTCAAGCTGTTCGGCTACCGCCCCTGTGATGCCCCTGCCAAAGCGGAACTCGAACAGAAGGCGCAGCGCGTCGCCCAGCTCTCGACGCAGCCGATCTTTATCCTGCGCGAGGTGTTGCATTACCTCACCCATCAGCGCGTCCTCGCCCCCGGTTACACGTACTTGCAGGATCTGGTCGGGCGAACGGTCCGGCGCATCACCCAGCTGCTCAAGGATGCGCTGACACCGCCGGTCGAGCAGCAACTGGAAGCTTTGCTGGTCGCCGACGAGGGCATGTACCGAATCAGTGTTCTGAAGCACGAGCCGAAAGATTTCAGCTACGGTGAGCTACGCCAAGAGGTCGGGCGGCGCCAATTCTTCGAGCCGCTTGTCATTTTCAGAAGACGATTGCAGTAGTTCAGAAGAGGATTTCAGTGAACTTATGAATGCATCGCCGCAGCTGCGTTCACATTCCCAATTCGCTGTGCGATCCAAGTCGCACTAACCGCAGGGTCGCATCGTCCGGCTTCTGATAAATCAGCACTAGGTCGGGCTTGATGTGGCAGTCCCGGTGATCTTTCCAGTTGCCGCTAAGAGCGTGATCACGGAGGCGTTGTTCAAGCGCTTGATCGTTGCCCAGGGCGTGTATGACGGTTTGCAAATCCGCATCGAGAGTTGCTTTGTGTTGGCCCTTGGCCTCGCGCTTGTAATCCCGTTTGAACTGGCCGGTGCGCTCAATCGTCCGCATGCAAATCGGCCATGAGCGCCGCGACACTGTCGAACTTAGGCAGGTTTCCGGCGCGCGCCTCTTTCATGGCGGCGATGGTGGTCGCATTCGGAATCAGTGGATCGAAAGGCAACGCGTGCTCACGTGCGATCTTCGTGAGTAACAGTCGAACCGCGTCTGATACGGTCAACCCCATGGCGGCAAGCACGGCCGCCGCCTCTTCTTTGATTGCCCCGTCGATGCGGGTCTGCACCAGTTGATTCGCTGCCATAATGCTCACCGCCTCTGTGTGAATTACATTGTAATGCAAGATGGGCTAGGCACGCAAGATTATAATGTCAATTTAGGGTATACCCCAACTGAGCGTCAGGAAGCCCAGTAGAAACCGTCAAACTAGAGTTCGAATGTGCATTGATTGACAGACGCCGTCAAGGGTCATAGATTTCAACCTGACAGGTTCACCGGAGATCGCATGGCGGGACAGCGCATCGGCTATGTTCGAGTCAGTACCTTCGAGCAAAACGCCCAACGTCAGCTCGATGAAGTCCCCGTCGATCGCCTCTTCATCGATCAAGCCTCCGGCAAAGACACCCAGCGCCCGCAGCTCGAGACGATGCTTGCCTTTGTGCGCGAGGGCGACACCGTGGTCGTGCACAGCATGGATCGCCTCGCGCGTAACCTCGATGATCTGCGCCGCTTGGTGCAGCAACTGACCCGCCGCGCCATCCGCATCGAATTCGTCAAAGAGGGATTGACGTTCACCGGCGAAGACTCGCCGATGGCGCACCTCATGCTCTCGGTGATGGGCGCGTTCGCGGAATTCGAGCGCTCGCTCCTGCGCGAACGACAACGCGAGGGCATCGCGCTCGCCAAGCAGCGCGGCGTCTATCGGGGCCGCAAACCATCCTTGTCCGCCGATCAGATCACCGGCTTGAAGCGCCGCATCGCCGCCGGCGAACGCAAAGCGCACATCGCTCGCGAGCTCGGCGTCAGTCGCGAAACGGTGTACCAGTACTTGCGAGCCCCGGCGTAATCGCGGACAGCGGCCTCAACAACTCCAATTTGGCCCGGCGTCGTTTACTGAAGTCGTCTTCTGACACAAAACATATCAGAAGAGGATTTCAGTACAGCCTTTTTCAAGTGTCTCTACTGCAATCGTCTTCTGAAAATGACAGAAGCCAACGCCAAAGCGCCCGGTCGGGATCTTCGCGCAGGCGTGACCGACGTCTCGGCCATTCCTGGTCGCCGCCTGCCACTCTCACGGGCTCCCCAGCTCTTCCAGACGGTAGTAACCCCATGGCTCGATCCCGACAGTCCGGCGCATTCACCGATCTATTGGAGATCGCCTCGAAGCTCCCTTGGCAGGTATCGCTCGGCTTGGCGGGGATCAGTCTTCTGGCCTTGCACGGGATCGCGGTGGCGTTCGCCTCCCCGCCGACCGTCACCACGGTAGCCGACATGGGCAGCGTCGTGATCCACCAAGGCGTTCACGTCGGCGCATTCCTCTTACAGTTTGTGGTGCCGCCGGCGTTTCTCATCGGCGCGGCGGTGTCCTATTTTAAACGATCACAGTCGATCCGGTTGTTGATGAGACTCGCACCGCCCAAAGTCCGGCGGTGGCATCGCTGACGTGGCAGCAATTTGAGAGCCTGGTGGCGGAAGGGTTTCGACAACGCGGATTTACCGTCGCGGAAAAAGGCGGCGCGGCCCCGGAAGGCGGCGTTGATCTCATTCTCGCACGCGGCACTGAACGCTTTCTAGTGCAGTGTAAGCAGTGGCGAGCCCAGCGAGTCCCCGTCACCATCGTGCAGGAGTTGTATGGAGTCATGGCCGCAGAGCACGCCGCTGGCGGCTATGTCGTCACCTCGGGTCGATTCACCCAAGATGCGATCTCGTTTGCAGAAGGGCGCAATATTGAGTTGATCGACGGCAAGACGCTGCCGGCGCTGCTTCGGGAGGCCAATAATCAAGCGTCCGCCTCAACGATTGCGCCGCTGACGAACACAAAACACACATCAGTGCCGGCGTGTCCGCGATGCCGAGCACCGATGGTGGCCAGGGCTGCAAAGCGCGGTGCAAACCTCGGGAGTGAATTTTGGGGATGTCGCCGTTATCCGAAATGCACGGCGACTCTCGCCAAGATATGAAGGCCCGCTAGTTTCCCATTGTCAGGGGTTGGCCTCGAGATGAAAATCGCGAATTCCCCTAGATTTCGCGTCTCTTTGATCCGTACTCTCTCAATCCATCTAAACGGGACAGTCTGCATACAGCCCCTACTTATCGTTCGCTACGCTGAAATCCATGGTGTGAGGCGGCTAGATATTCACGCCCTGCGGTCCGTACATTGCTAAGTCGCAGCGCTTGGACGAACATGGACCTATAACAATGGATGCGGAGTCGCCATGGCTGAAGGGATGCTCGGTGGAGTTCTCGGAGAGGAGGACGAAAAACCAGAGGTGGAGTCGCGCGATATGCTCGCCGGTGCCGAAGCGTTCGCCTCGGCCGTGGCCGCCAAGCTCGCAGGAAACGACCCTGGCGTAGCGCGCAAGACGGAGGTTTTTCTCGATAAGCAGGCGCAACTCCTCGAGACACAGAACGAGCACCTCAAGGACGAACACGTGGCGCGCCTTCACTATCTGCAAGGCCAGGCGCGCGAGGTGGACCTGCGCCGCCTGGGGCTGCGTTTGCGAGTCGGCTTTCAGATCTTTATTGCGCTCCTTGCTACGGGCATCGGGTCGGTCTCGTCGTTATGGTTCGCGATGCCGTCACCTCGCGCAGCGTCGTGATCGACTCTTTCGACGCACCTCCCGCGCTCGCTGCAAGCGGCCTCAGCGGCAAAGTCGTCGCGGCGGGTCTACTGGATGTGCTGACAAAGATTCAGGCGGCGACCCGCACGAGCGCTGAGCGCCGCTCGCTCTCCAACGCGTGGACCAACGAGATCTCGATCGACGTGCCGGAGACAGGGGTCTCCTTCGGGCAGATCGAACGGACGCTGAAAACACGCTTCGGTCACGACCAGCACATTGACGGGGATTTAGTGCAACCCCAAACAGGAGGACTTGCGCTGACCGTGCGTGGCACCGGGATATTGCCCAAAACTTTCAGCGATGCGGCAGGTGATCTGGATACGCTCGTGACACAGGCCGGGGAGTACGTCTACAGCCAGTCGCAGCCCGGAATGTGGGCGGCGTACCTCAGCAAAAACAATCGCAACGAGGAGGCGATCCTGTTCGCGCAAGGCGCTTACGCGCAAGTCGATCCGAGCGAGCGGCCCTACGTGCGTAACCGGTGCCTAGCCGGCGTATTGATTAGCTCGGCAGACCGTGCAGGTCAGAGCGCAGCGGATTATCCGCGAAGTGTAGTTTCCACAGACGCGGCGTGAGCTCGGCGACCCGGGAGGCGGGGTGTTGCGCGACGCGTT
>JANYIY010000072.1 GCA_025358615.1 Gammaproteobacteria bacterium
GTCGACCAGCAGGATGTAGGGCTTCTCGAGCTCAGTGGTCTGGTTGGCCTGATTGTTGATGAAATACGGCGAGAGGTAGCCGCGATCGAACTGCATGCCTTCGACCACTTCGAGCTCGTTGTCCAGGCCCGAACCCTCTTCGACCGTGATCACGCCTTCTTTGCCGACCTTCGCCATCGCATCCGCAATCGTCTTGCCGATGCTCTCGTCGGAATTGGCGGAAATCGTGCCGACCTGCGCAATCGCCTTCGGATCCTTGCAGGGCTTGGAGAGCTTCTTGAGCTCTTCAGTGGCTGCGAGTACCGCCTGGTCGATGCCGCGCTTCAGGTCCATCGGGTTCGCGCCTGCGGCGACCGACTTCAGGCCTTCGCGGATGATGGCTTGCGCCAACACAGTGGCGGTGGTGGTGCCGTCGCCGGCTTCGTCAGACGTGTTGGAAGCGACTTCCTTCACCATCTGCGCGCCCATGTTCTCGAACTTGTCCTTCAGTTCGATTTCTTTGGCTACCGATACGCCGTCCTTGGTGACGGTGGGGGCGCCGAAGCTCTTGTCGAGCACGGCGTTGCGGCCCTTGGGGCCCAGTGTGACTTTCACGGCATTGGCCAGGATATTCACACCCTTGAACATGCGTGCCCGAGCGTCGTCGCTGAAGCGTACGTCTTTAGCTGCCATTTGCTGATACCTCTAATTAAATTTGATTTGCGGCGAAGTAAATTGGATTTGAGCGAAAGGCTATTTGCCTTCCACGATGGCCATGATGTCTTCTTCACGCATGACGACCAGCTCATCACCATCCATCTTCACTTCGGTACCGCTGTACTTACCGAAGAGAATCTTGTCGCCGACCTTGACGTCCAGCGGACGCACTTCGCCGCTCTCCAAAATCTTGCCCTTGCCGACGGCGACCACTTTGCCGAAGATCGGCTTCTCGGTGGCCGTATCCGGAATCACGATGCCGCCCGGCGACTTACGCTCTTCCTCTTCTCTTTTCACGATCACGCGGTCATGAAGTGGACGAATCTTCATAAGACAAGACTCCTAATGCTTGAAATTCGGGGTTACTAAGAAGCAGCGGGTTATTAGCACTCTCTGCCTGTGGCTGCTAATGATAGCGACAGATTGCGCCGTTTCAAGGCCCGAGTCTCAGAATTTTTGCTGCACTGCGGCGGTTTCGCGCGCCGCACATACTCGGTTAAAGTGCGCCCATGAGAATCGCCCTCGCGCTGCTGCTGATACTGACTCTCCCCGGGGCCGCCACCGCCAAGCCCTGGTGGCTGCGGGGCGCCGCCAGCAACGAAGACGGCTTCCTGGACCCGAACGTCGCCTTTCGTGTCAGCGCCGCTGTCGACGGCAATAACATCGTGGTCCGTTGGCTGATCGCCGACGGCTACTACCTGTATCGTCAGAAAATCGTCATTCAGGCGGAAAGCCCGGATTTACGGCTGTTTTCGCTACAGCTGCCGCAGGGAATCGTCAAGAACGATCCTTTCCTCGGCAGCCAACAGATCTATAAGCAGCAGGCGCAGGCCATCGTCGCCTACTCGCGCACCGATGCCGGCGCCCACCCGTTACAGATCAAGGTCACCTATCAGGGCTGCGCTGAGGCCGGCCTGTGCTATCCGCCGATTACCAAGGTGCTCTACCCCGCGCATGCACTGGGGGAGACGGCGCCCAGCTCGCATCCGTGGCAAGGCTTTGCCATCTTGGGCGGTGCCTTGGCCTTCCTCTTGGCAGGTCTGCTGCTGCGCAAGGGCCGCAAGCTCGAGATGCCCGCGGCATGATTTCGTCGGCGTTGCGCCTGGCCGGCGCCGCACTGCTGGTGTTATTGGGAGTTTGGGCTGGAGCATGGGTCTACCTGCAGCACCGCACCGCTCCGCCGACCGCCGGGGTGCGCGTTGCCGCCGGCCACGCCAGCGCCCCTAATCCCGGCGATTTCGTTGCATCCGAGGTTGCGGCAGGCGCTCTGCCGCCCGGCAAAATTCCCGACCGCCTGCCGCAGTTTTCTTTGGGCGACCGCGACGGCCACGCCACCCCCATCAGCGCCTTCGCCGGCAAGTCTCTGGTCATCAACTTCTGGGCTACTTGGTGCGCGCCTTGCCGCAAGGAAATGCCTCTGCTCCAGGCCCTGCATAGCGAATGGGCCGATCGCGGCATGAGCGTCATAGGCATCGCGGTGGACTATCGCGACAAGGTGCTGGAATATGCTGACCGGCTCAAAATCGCCTATCCGCTGCTGATCGGGGAGCAGGATGCGCTGGACGTTGCCGCCAAGTTCGGCGTCGATTCGCCGGTATTCCCGTTCACTGTATTTACCGACCGGCGCGGCGAGGTGGTCGCCCTGTTCATCGGCGAACTGCATCGGCCGCAGGCTGAGCTCATCCTGGGGGCGGTTCAAAACTTGGACAAGGGCCTAATCGAGTTGCCGGCAGCCCGGCAGGCCATTGCCGAGGGGCTGCGCTCGCTCCAGGACGCCAACCCCGCCCAATCCGGGTAGCAGCCCGTCAAGGGATCCCTTGGTCTAGCCGATAATTCGCCCCTTCCGGCGACGTTCGCCGCCGAAGCTTGGCTTTTCACCTCCATTTCTGGTTACTATCGCGGACCTTTGCAATGCGACAGCGCCGGACTTTACGCGAGATGGCTCGAATTCTGCTGCTAAATGGTCCGAACTTGAATCTTCTCGGCACGCGTGAGCCGGCGATTTACGGTTCCGACTCTTTGCCGACTATCGAGACCAAGCTCGCGGGCCTAGCGCGGGGTCGAGGTCATGACTTGCTGGCGCAGCAGAGCAACGCCGAGCACGAGTTGATCGCCGCTGTGCAGGCGTCGAAAAAACAGGACATTGCCTTTGTCATCATCAACCCCGGCGCCTACTCCCACACCAGCATTGCTCTGCGGGATGCTTTTCTCGGGGTCGCGGTGCCTTTCATCGAAGTTCACTTGAGCAACGTGTTCGCCCGCGAGAGCTTTCGACACCATTCGTATCTGTCGGATATCGCGGTCGGCTGCATTGTCGGATTGGGACCCATCGGCTACGAGCTGGCGCTCGATGCCGCGTGCGCGCGCTTGAGCCGCGCCTAAACAGATATTCAAGAGGTTAGCGGATGGACATTCGCAAAGTAAAAAAACTTATCGAGCTGCTGGAAGAATCCGGCATTTCGGAACTGGAGATTTCCGAGGGCGAAGAATCGGTCCGCATCAGCCGTCATCCGCGGATGGCCATGCAGGCCCCCATGCAGATGGCAAGCCCCATGACTCAGGCCTCCCTGCCCGCGGCCCCGGCCATGCCCGCCACGTCGGCCGGCGAACACAAGCCGCGCAACGATGAATACACGGTGACCTCGCCGATGGTGGGCACGTACTATTCCGCGGCATCGCCCGGCGCCAAGTCCTTCGTTGAGATCGGCGGCGAAATCAAGGTCGGACAGATCCTCTGTATCATCGAAGCCATGAAGATGATGAATCAGATCGAGTCCGACAAGGCGGGACGAGTCTCGGCCATTCTCGCCAAGAACGGTGAGCCGGTCGAGTTCGGCCAACCGCTGTTCATCATCGAATAGCTGCGATGCTCGAAAAAGTCGTCATCGCTAACCGCGGCGAGATCGCCCTTCGTATCCTGCGAGCCTGCCGCGAGCTCGGCATCAAGACCGTCGCCGTGCACTCGACCGCCGACTTCAATACCAAGCACGTGCTGCTCGCGGATGAGACCGTCTGCATCGGCCCGCCGCAATCGGCGCTGTCGTATCTCAACATGCCCGCCATCATCAGCGCCGCCGAAGTCACCGATGCCGTGGCCATCCACCCGGGCTACGGTTTCTTGTCCGAGAACGCCGATTTCGCCGAGCGCGTGGAAAAAAGCGGCTTTATTTTCGTAGGTCCCCGCGCCGACACCATCCGCCGCATGGGCGACAAGGTGTCCGCCATCAAGACCATGAAGTCAGCCGGTGTGCCCTGCGTCCCCGGCTCCGACGGCCCCCTGGGCAACGATGTGGACGAGAATTTCCGCATCGCCAAGGACATCGGCTATCCGGTGATCATCAAGGCCTCGGGCGGCGGCGGCGGCCGCGGCATGCGTGTGGTGCACACCGACGCGTCACTGCTGAACGCCATCAGTGTCACTCAGTCCGAGGCCCTCGCCGCCTTCGGCAACGCCCAGGTCTACATGGAGAAGTTTCTCGAGAAGCCACGGCACATCGAGTTTCAGATCCTCGCGGACAATTACGGCAATGTGGTGCACCTGGGCGAGCGCGACTGTTCCATGCAGCGCCGGCACCAGAAGGTCATCGAAGAAGCGCCCGCCCCCGGCCTCACCGCCAAGCAGCGCAAGACCATGGGCGAGCGCTGCGCCAAAGCCTGCCGTGAAGTGGGCTACCGCAATGCCGGCACACTCGAGTTCCTGTATCAGGACAACGAGTTCTACTTCATCGAAATGAATACCCGGGTGCAGGTCGAACACCCCGTGACCGAATTGGTCACCGGCATCGACATCGTCAAGGCACAGCTGCTCATCGCCGCGGGTGAACCGCTGCCCTACACCCAGAACGACATCCAGATTCGCGGTCACGCCGTGGAATGCCGCATCAATGCCGAAGACCCGAAAACCTTCGTGCCGTCGCCGGGACCGATACGGCTGTGGCACTCGCCCGGCGGCCCGGGCATTCGGGTCGACAGCCACGTCTACACCGGCTACAACGTGCCGCCGTTCTACGACTCCATGATAGGCAAGGTCATTGCCTACGGCGACACCCGTGACACGGCCATTGCGCGCATGCGCAACGCCCTCGCCGAAATGGTGGTCGAAGGCATCAAGACCAACATTCCATTGCATCAAGAGATATTCAATCACTCCGCCTTTCGGCAGGGTGGCACCGATATCCATTATCTAGAGCGGCGCCTGGGATTGAAGTGACATCCAGCGGATGTTGCATTGATGACCTTCTATGAAATCGAATTCCCGCTCGCGGACTTGAGCGTGGAGTCGGTAGAGGAAGCGCTGCTGGACATAGGCGCGAGTTCCATCACCTTCGTCGACCGCGGCGACGAGCCCGTGCTCGAGCCCAAGCCCGGCGAATTCAGATTGTGGAACGACACACTGGTGCGCGCGCTGTTCCAGGAATCCGGCGCCGACGCAGCACCTGGCGACGCAACCGCCGACGACGTGGCACGCCGTCTCGAGCGCCTGGCAGGCGCATTGGGCTCGCACATTACCCAGACCGCGCGTGTTCGCGCGGTCGCGGACCGGGACTGGGAGCGCGTCTGGCTCACCGATTGGAAGTCCATGCGCTTCGGCCGCCGCCTCTGGGTTTGCCCGACGGCCGCCGAACCACCGCAGGACCCTGAGGCAGTGGTGGTACGGCTCGACCCCGGCCTTGCCTTCGGCACCGGCACGCATCCCACCACCGCCCTCTGCCTGCAAATCCTGGATTCATTGCCGGTGGCCGGCCGCAGCGTCATCGATTACGGCTGCGGCTCCGGGATCTTGGGGATAGCCGCCCTGAAATTAGGCGCCGCCCAGGTGGTGGCGGTCGATATCGATCCCCAGGCATTGCTCGCCACCCGCGACAATGCGCTGCGCAACGGCGTGTCCGCGAACATCGAGGTGCGAGGCGTCGACACAGCAGGCATCGCGCCCGACGCCGGGCTGCCGCCCGTCTTCTGCGTCATGGCGAATATTCTCGCCGGGCCCCTGATCGAGTTGGCGCCGACATTGACTGCGGTCTGCGAGCCCGGAGGATACCTGCTCTTGTCGGGCCTGTTGAAAGCTCAGGCGTATGCGGTAAAGGCCGCCTACTCGTCGGCTTTTGCTATGGTGCGGGTCGTTGAGCGGGATGACTGGTGCTGCATCTACGCTCGGAGAGGCGCCTAAGTTGTTCACCCAATGCTCTAAATGCGAGACCGTCTTCCGGCTATCGGCGGAAGTGCTGCGCGCCGCAGGCGGCCAGGTGCGTTGCGGACGGTGCGGCGCAGAGTTCAACGCCTTGGCGCGCCTTGCCGAAGACTCCAGCGGCTTCGTCGGCGGCGAATCGCCCTTGGATCTCGAAGAGCGCGCCGACA
>JANYIY010000074.1 GCA_025358615.1 Gammaproteobacteria bacterium
CCGAACACCTTCTCGGCATTGGTCTGGAAGAACGCCTTCTTATCCTGCGCGCTCATGCTCATCGCATCCTGCACCGCTACCTCGTCGGGCTGGTATTGGTAGGGATAGTCCATGGCATACATGATGCGATCGGCGCCCAGCGTCGATTTGCAAAACTGGATCGCCGGTTCCCAGGCGACGCCTGAAAAGGTGATATAGATGTTGCGCTTGAAGTAGCCGGAGAGCGGCAGTGGCAGCGGCTTTAGGAATTCATAGCGGCCGGAGCGGATGCCGGCGGCGTGCATGTAGTCCAATCGATAAGCCCAGTAGGGCAGCGCCTCGCCGCCGTGTCCGACGATGAATTTGAGTTTTGGGTAGCGATCGAACACGCCCATCACGATGAGGCGCAGCAGATGCAGTCCGGTGTCGACACCGAAGCCATACACCGCACCGTCCAAGCCTCGCTCGAGCAGAGGCCCGATGAGCCCCTTGGACGGTCCCTGCGGGTGAAGATAAATGGGAGTGCCGAGCGCCTCAGCAGCCTCGAAGATCGGCCAGTACTTTTGATCGTCGGTGTATTCGCTGTTGACGTGTCCGTTCAGAATCACGGCTTTGAAGCCGAGCGCATGACCGCGCTGTATCTCCTTCACCGACCAGGCCGGGTCCTGGGGTGCGATGGCGGTCATGCCGATGAAACGATCGGGATGACGGCGGCAGGCGGCGGCGAGCTGATCGTTGGCGTCGGTGGTCAGGCGCTTCGCCTCGTCGGCAGCAAACACATGGGTGCCGGGCGCGGTGAGCGCAATGATGGCCTTGTCGATGCCGGTCGCGTCCATGTCGGCGAGGCGGCGTTCTCCCAAGTTCTGCAACAGCTCTCTGACTGCGCTGGCGCGGGCGGACGGCGAACTGGAATAGAACCCCCACAAGCTGACAAATCCGGGGTCATCGACACCGGCGGCGATCAGCCGTTTGTAAGCAGCAAGTACTTCGGGGGTGATGAAGGCTTCTTCCGTGGCGATGCGCAAGTACCCTTGAGCACCGCCGGTTTTTAGTTCTGCCATCCCCCCCCTCGCGGTTTTTCAAGCCTGGTGGATGGCTTTAGTCACCATGCAAGCCCGCAGACCCTCGGGCCCATCCTCCGAACCATGTCCGGAGTCCTTCACGCCGCCGAACGGCGAATCTGCACCGGCGACCACGGTGGTGTTGATGCCTATCATTCCACTCTCGATGGCATCGCCCAGCAACAGCGCCCGCCTGCCGTTCTCCGTGAAGCAATAGGCCGCCAATCCAAATGGCAACCGATTGGCTTGCTCGATGGCGTCGTCAAAGGTCTTGAATGGACGCATCAGTGCAATCGGCCCGAACGGTTCTTCGTTCATCACCCGTGCTTCGAGCGGTACATCGGCCAGCACCGTGGGCCGAAAGAAAAAGCCATTGTCGTTGGTGCCGCCGCCGCGTTCTCCACCGGTGGCGATACGCGCACCGACTTTCAGCGCATTGGCCACAAATCCCTCGATGGCATCCGGGCGCCGCGGATTGGCCATGGGGCCCATCTGATGCTGCGCCTCGAGACCGTTGCCAACCGCGAGCTTGGCGGCGCGAGCACTGAACTCCTTGACGAAACGCTCGTAGATCCCCTCCTGCACGTGGAAGCGGGTCGGAGAGATGCAGACCTGGCCGGCATTGCGGAATTTGTGCGCTACCAAGAGATCCAGCGCGCGATCTACATCGGCATCATCGAACACCAGCACGGGACCGTGGCCGCCCAGTTCCATGGTGGTGCGCTTGGCGCCATCGGCGGCCAGCTTCATCAGGTGCTTGCCGACGGCGACCGAGCCGGTGAAGCTCACCTTGCGAATGATGGGGGAGGCGAGCAGGTGTCGCGACACCTGATCCGGCACGCCGAACACGCAGCTGGCGACTTCCTTCGGCAGGCCGGCATCGAGCAGACAGTTCAGGACTTCGATGGCCGAGCCCGGTGCCTCCTCCGCCGGCTTCAAAATGATGGAGCATCCGGCGCCGATGGCGGCGCCCAATTTGCGCGCCGGGTTGCCGAGGGGGAAATTCCAGGGACAGAAGGCGGCCACGGGCCCCACCGGCTCTTTCATGACCCGCGATAACGTGCCCGCGGGACGTACCAGCACCCGGCCGTACAGGCGATGCACTTCCGCGGCGTAAAACTCGAACAGGTTGGCCGCCATATTCACTTCGGCTTTGGCTTCTACCAGTGGCTTGCCCTGCTCCATGGTGGCGACAGCGGCTATCTGATCGATGCGCTGGCGCAACAACTGCGATGCACCCGCCAACACGCGGCTGCGATCATGCGCAGGGCGAGCGCGCCACAGCCGATAACCCCGCGCGGCCGTGTCCAGCGCTCGATCCAAATCTTGCGCGGTGGCCAGCGGCAACTCGGCTAAGGTGTCCCCGGTTGCCGGGTTGATGACCCGGTGTACCGAGCGGCCGGCTACGGTCAAGCGCTCGCCGTCGATGTAGAGATTCAATGCAGTGCGGTAGTCGTGTGCCATTCGGCCTCCTTAAAAGAAAGAACGGCTCCTGTGAGGGCATCGCGAACGATGCCTTCCCGGAGCCGTCTACGGCCGCCGATTATACTTAAGTGATGCCGGCTTTCTCGCGACGATATTCGCGCGGCGTTACATTGTACTTGGCGCGGAACACGCGCCCGAAGTGGGTCGGGCTGTTGAATCCGTAATCGAAGGCGATGGCCGTCACGGTGCTGCCGCGCTGCGCTCCCGACTGCAGTGCGCGCGAGCAGGCCTCGAGCCGACGGCGCAGGATATAGCGTGCCACGGTCTCGTCTTGATCCGAGAACAAGTGATGCAGGTAACGCGGCGTCATCTTGCAGGCCTCGGCGATGCGCGTCGGCGTCAGATCCGGATCGTTCAAATGGGCTTCGATGAAATTGATGATGCGGATACGGTGCGCGGTGCTGAGCGAGGATCGATCGGCGAGCGCCTGGGGCAGATCCGCGTACGCGGCACCGATGAGGTCGAGGATGGCCACGGCCACTCGGCCTGCTCATGCAGACCCTGATGATACTCGCTCCAATATTTGCGCAGCAGCTGCGACAACAGACCACTGGCGCCGCGCATTCCCGACATCGGAACGGCCGCGAGACTTTCGGGGCAGCCGATCTGCCGCCGCAGCGTGGTGTTCGGTATGCCTAGCACCAGCATGCGATTGGCACCGGTGAATATCATTTCATAGCGGCGAGTGCTGTCGCACAGGGTGAAATCGCCCTCGCGCAGCAGCGACTCACGGCCGTCCTGGCGGCTGACGCTCTCGCCTTCGAGCTGCAGATGCAAAAAGAACATCGAATCCGCACTCCCATCTTGCCCTTGTGCGGGTCGATGCTGGCACGCTTTCTCTGCGGCAAGTGGTGCAACGACACCACGCTCGGCAACGCAGCAGGTACCTTCGCTGCGGGTTTGATCCCGCCGCTGAACGGAATCCCCATGCCGGCGACGGCCGGCCAGCAGCTCAACACCTTCGACGCCTATGACTTCTCGCTCAATACCGACGTCGGCATCAGCGACGCGGTGAAGCTGCACTCGATCACCGGCTATCACAACTGGACCAACCAGTTCAGCATCGATGGCGACCTGTCCCCGGCGCAAACCCAGTTCGGCAACAACACGCTGGATCACTGGTTCTGCAGTCAGGAGCTGCGCCTCATCATGGAGTTCGGCAAGAGCGTCCATGCCACTCTCGGCGCTTATTACTCCGATGAGAAGACCACGTACTACACGCTGCAGGATATCCGTTACGTCAGCGCCGGTCTGCCGGTGGGTATTTGCCCGCTACCCACGCCCACGTGCCCGATATTCCCGCTGCAGTTCATCGGCAACGACCCGGTGAAAACCACCTCCAAGGCGGTCTTCGGCACGGCGACATGGGACGTCACTGACGCGCTTTCCTTCACCGGCGGTTTGCGCTACACGAAGGATACCAAGAACTATACCTTCTACCGCTTCAACCTCGACGGTACGACGGTCAACCCGTTCATCGGGACCGGGCTGTGGGGTAATACGGCCGCATTCGATGGCAGCAAGACCGACTACCACGGCAGCGTCGATTACCGCTTCAATCCGGAAGTGCTGGCCTATGCATCCGTGAGCACCGGCTACAAGGCGGGGGGCATCGGCCCGCGTCCGTTCAACCCCGCTCAGGCCATCGGCTTCGGCCCGGAGAAACTCACCTGCTACGAACTCGGCCTGAAGACCGACCTGTTCGACCGGCACGTGAGGTTCAACACGGCGATTTTCTATAACGACTTCAAGGACGCACAGCTGGTGCTGTTGAGCTGCCCGCAATTTGGCGGTCCCGGTCCCTGCGCGCTGCCGCAGAACGCCGGTGATGCGAAGGTCAAAGGCGTGGAGGTCGAGCTCACTGTCACGCCAGTCGCGGGCCTGCAGTTTGATGTGTCGGGGTCGCATCTGCAGTGGGACTGGAAATGCGTGAACCCAGCGGTGGTCGGCGGCGCGGCGGGTCCGTGCTCCAGCGACCCGGCGGTGATCGGTCTCTTGGGCCAGACGCCCCTTGGGTTTATCAAAGACCAGTGGCACGCCGGCGCTCAGTACGAGTTCGGCCTGCCGAGTGGATCCACCTTGACGCCGCGCTTCGACGTCTCCTACCAGGGTTCGCAGGCCGGCGCCAATCTCAAGCCCGCGCCGGGCTCGCCGTCAGCGTTGTACGGTCAAGTGGCCGGGTTTACGGTGGCCAATGCTCACCTGACCTGGCGCAACGCGAAGAAGGATCTGGAGACGAGGTTGGAAGTCTCCAACCTCACCAACAGGTACTACTTCTATTCGAAGTTCGACCTGACTGGAGCAGGTGCAGGAACCATCTCCGGCTCGGCGGCCCCGCCGCTGGCGTGGGCGGTGACGGTGAAGAAGAGCTTCTAAGCGAGAGTTGCGCAGGGGCGAACCGTTCAGGTTCGCCCCTGCTTTAGCCCGCGACAACTACACGCCGGCGTCAGTCACGGCTCGCCGCGTTCCGCGGTTCGAGTGGAATTGGTCCTCAAGCCCTGGATAATGGCGTCCATCTGACCGGGACAGCTCGGCCCCATGGATTCGGACACTCAATGAAACACATATTGACCTTACTGCCTTTGGTGGCTCTGCTGTGCGCGACCGCCGCCGCCGGTGCGGCTGGACCGCCTGACGTCTCGTTGGAAAAAATCATGGCCGATCCTGACTGGATCGGGGCTGCGGTGAGGGATGCCTATTGGTCGTCCGATGGCCGCTCTGTCTATTACTCAGCCAAGCGCAGCGGCTCGCCCATCGTCGATTTGCATCGCGTCGAACTGGCCGGGCACAAAGACCAGATCATCGATCCGAAAGCGATGGCCGGTGCCGATGCCCCGATGGTGTTCGATCGCGCCGGCAAGCGCGCGGCCTTTGCGCGCAACGGCGATATCTTCGTGCGTGAGATTGCGGGCGGCCGCTTGTCGCAAATTGCGCGAACGCCGCAAAACGAGGCCGCGCCGCAGTTCTCCGCGGACGGCCGGCTGCTCTCTTTCCGGGTCGACAATGACTGGTTCGTGCATGATTTCGACAGCGACATCACCGTCCCAGCCGCCGTCGTCAAGCTGGAAAAGGATCCGGATGCGATGCCGGCAGCCGACGACTTGCGCGACATGCAGTTGCGAACCTTCTCGACCTTGAAAAGGCTGCACGACGAATCCGCTACTGCCAAAAAATTCGCCGACGACATGCGAATGGGCGATGCGACGCGGGCGGCGGCGCCGTTCTATCTCGGCGGAGACATCAGCATTCGCGATGCCGAACTGTCACCCGATGCGCGCTGGCTGCTCATCGTGACCGTGCCGAAATCCGCGCCCAAGGGTTTCGAAGGCAAGCTCACCCGCTACGTCACCGAGTCCGGCTACGAGGAATTTGAAACCGAAAGGCTGCGGGTTGGGCGCAACCCGCCGCTGCCGCAATCGCTGTTGCTGCTGAACCTGGTCGATCACAGTGTGCATGCGCTCGGCGTGGAAAATCTTCCCGGCATAAGCGACGACCCGTTAAAATCGATTCGCGAGGAGAACGGCATTCACGATCTGCTCGACGCCACCCGTGGCAAGCCGGGCAAGCCCGGTCAGCGCGGCGTCCTCATCGTGCCGGATGATCCGGAGGCCGGCGCCGGAGCGATCGTCTGGAGCGACGATGGCAAGGAACTCGCCATCCAATTGCTGGCGGCGGACAACAAGGACCGTTGGATCGCCAGCGTGGACTTCGCCAAGTACTCGCTCATTCCCCAGCATCGATTGACCGATCCGGCGTGGGTGGGCTGGACCTTCAATGAGATGGGTTGGCTCAATGACGGCCGCACTTTATGGTTCGAGTCCGAGGAAAGCGGCTTTGCACATCTTTATACGAAGGCTCTGCACGGCAATGCGCGGGCAATTACTCAGGGCCGATTCGAGGTCTCCGAGCCGACGTTATCCGCGGATGGCCGTTGGTTCTATGTGCTGAGCAATGCGCAGGCGCCCGGCTCCTACGATGTCTATCGGGTACCCAGCAGCGGCGGTCAGTTGCAGCGGGTGACGCAGCTGCAGGGGGTCGAGAGGTTCGCGTTGGATCAATCAGGAAAGCAGATCCTCGTTACTCACTCCGCGCCCTATATCCGCGCGCAGCTCGCGGTACTCAAGGCCGATGGCACGGATGGTGCGCGGGATCTCACCGATGCACGTACCGAGGAGTACAAAGCGCTTTCCTGGCATGAGCCGGAGATCGTCAAAATTCCTTCCACGCATTTCGCCGGCGTGATTTACGCAAAAGTGTACCGCGACCCGACCGCGGCCCCGGTAAAACGGCCGGCCGTCATTTTCATTCACGGCGCCGGGTATATGCAGAACGTGCATCTGCACTACCCCTATTATTTCCGCGAACAAATGTTCAATAGCTGGCTGGTGAGCAAGGGCTATGTGGTGCTCGACATGGATTACCGCGCCTCGGCGGGTTACGGGCGCGATTGGCGTACGGCCATCTATCGGCAGATGGGCCATCCGGAACTCGAGGACTTGCTCGACGGCAAGAAATGGCTCACGGAAACGGCGTCGGTGGATGCGAAGCGAGTGGGCCTGTATGGCGGCTCGTACGGTGGCTTCATGACATTGATGGCGCTGTTTCGGGCGCCCGGGGAGTTTGCCGCCGGGGCGGCATTGCGGCCCGTCACCGACTGGATGCAGTACGAGAACAACTACACGTCGGCCATCCTCAACACTCCGCAAATCGACCCGATTGCGTACACGCGCTCTTCACCCATCGAATTTGCCGACGGGCTGCGCGACCCTCTACTCATCTGTCACGGGGTCATCGACGACAATGTGCTGTTCGAGGATTCGATGCGCCTGTATGAGAGGTTGATCGAATTGCACAAGGACAACTTCAGCATTTCGCCGTATCCGCTCGACCGCCATGGGTTCACCAACGCCGATTCCTGGCTGGATGAGTACAAGAGGATTTATCGGCTGTTCGATAGCCATCTAAAGTAGCGGGGGGGGGGCTGGCTCGTTAGCTGCGTTTGTCCTTGCCCAGAATTTCCGCAGCCGCGCGGATCAGGATGTCGGCGACGCGGGTCTGCTCGTCTCGCGAGCTGTCCCATTTGTCGTGTAGCGCGGCTTTGAGTTCGCGTCTGGCTCGCATTAGTTCCTTTGATCCGCGGCGTTCGTCCGGCTCTGTGCCCTCGGCGCCTTCTTCGACATTCATCGCGCGACGCACGCGGTCCATACGTTCGCCGACGCGGGCGAATTGCGCGAACATCGCGTCCGCGGTGCTCTGATTGCTCTCCAAGTGCTCCTTGCCGGATTCGGTGATGCTATAGAGCTTGCGCGTGCCTTCTGCCACCACGGTGGCGTAGCCGATTTCCTCGAGATAGGTGAGCGCGGGATACACCATGCCGGGGCTGGGCACATAGAAGCCCTTGGAGCGTTCGTCCAGGGCCTTGATGATTTCGTAGCCATGGCTGGGCTTTTCGGCCAGCAATCCTAAAATCAGCAGCTGCAGGTCGGGGGAGGCCAATTTTCGGCCCATGCCGAAAGCTCGACCGCCCATACCGCTGCCGTCCATGAATCCCTTGCCGAAGTGACCCAAGCCACGACCGCCGTGGTGGCGACCGAAAAAGTGTTGAAATCGATGATGCATAAATCTCCAGATATATTTAAAAACCTATCGTATGATATATGTATCGTACGATAGTGTCAAGGGGCTGAAAAAATGATCCGCACTTCTGCCCGCGGTACAAGGATTTAGGGCGTGGACCACATTGACACCACGTGACTCGCGCCGCAAAATACGCGGCTCATTTTGAGGAGGGGTACCCAAGCGGCCAACGGGGGCAGACTGTAAATCTGCTGGCTTATGCCTTCGTAGGTTCGAATCCTACCCCCTCCACCAGCGAAGGTGTGGGTACGGTGCCATTGGCTTAATCGGAGTGCGGGTGTAGTTCAATGGTAGAACGTCAGCCTTCCAAGCTGATCACGTGGGTTCGATTCCCATCACCCGCTCCAAATGGATGCGGCCCACGTAGCTCAGTTGGTAGAGCACGTCCTTGGTAAGGACGAGGTCAACGGTTCGATCCCGTTCGTGGGCTCCAGTTTTTATTATTTAAGAGGTACTTGCCGTGTCGAAGGGGAAGTTTGAGCGAACGAAGCCGCACGTGAACGTGGGGACGATTGGACATGTAGACCATGGCAAGACGACCTTGACGGCGGCGTTGACGAAGGTGATGGCGGAGAAGTATGGCGGGGAGTTCAAAGCC
>JANYIY010000156.1 GCA_025358615.1 Gammaproteobacteria bacterium
GGGTAAGGCTCGATTGGCATGTCGCCGAAGGCGACGCAGTCACCGCCAATCAATCCCTGCTCTCTCTGCAGGGATCGGCGCGGGCGCTGCTCACCGGTGAGCGCACGGCGCTCAATTTTCTCCAGACTCTCTCCGGCACTGCTACGGCCGCGCATTCCTATGTCGCCCTCTTCGAGGGCACGCAATGCCGGCTGCTCGACACCCGCAAGACCATCCCCGGGCTGCGCACGGCGCAGAAGTACGCAGTGCGGGTCGGAGGCGGACACAATCACCGCATGGGTTTGTTCGACGGGATTCTCATCAAGGAGAATCACATCATGGCTGCAGGTTCGATTGCGGCGGCAGTGGCCGCCGCCAGGCACAGTGCCGCAAGACGCGTGGCGGTCGAGGTGGAGATCGAAAATCTGGATGAACTGTCGCAGGCGATCGATGCCGGCGCCGACATCGCGATGCTGGATGAATTCTCGATGCAGGCCATGCGCGAAGCGGTTGCCGTCAACGCCGCGGCGCCGCAGCCACTGAAGCTCGAGGCTTCGGGCAGCATTACCGACGCCAATATCCGTGACATTGCCCGGACCGGAGTCGACTTCATCTCGGTCGGCAGCATCACCAAGCACCTACGCGCGGTCGACCTGTCGATGCGTTTCGAACTGCAAGACAGCTAGGCGCTTCATGCGGCCCTACCGGCCACGCCCCCCGCCGGCCGGGAGATCCTCGACCGCTAAAGACACGCTCTCCTCATCCGTGTTCAGCACCTCGAGTCCGCGCGGCGCTAGAAATTGAGCGGAAAATAGACTTAATGCTGCCGATCGAGTCGCATAGTCGACGCCGGTGAGATCGGTAATGGTCTCAAACAGATTGAGCAACTGAGCGGTGGAATTCGCGTTCGCTTGCAGCCGCTGCACGAGCGCCGGATTTGCGCGTCGATAGGTGCTCGACAGCCACGCAAAAAATGGGATCTCAATTTCCTCGCGGGAGATCGTCGGAAATCCATGCCCGAAATCATCGTCTGCCAAGCCGTTATCGAACAGCCGTTCACCATGATCGGAGAAATAAATGAGCCCTGCCCTGCAGCCGCAAACCGTCAACCTGTCGATGACTCCGCGAGTGACGTTGTCGGTGAAAGAAACGCTATTGTCGTACTCATCGAGCAGGCGCATTTGCCGTTGCGGAAGAGTTCGCGGCGCGCCGCGCCCGCCCTGGAAACGCGCGAAACTGGCGGGGTATCTTTCCTTATAGCCGAAATGGCTGCCTTCCATATGCAGAAAGATGACGGCTTTTCCTCCCTTTGGAAAGCGCGCCAGTTGATCGTCGAGTCTGGTGAGCAGATTGGAATCGAAACCGCCGTTCCGTTCCCCCGGCCGCATATTCCCAGGGAAGGAGACATGGTCCGCCTCGAGCGCAATCTGCGATATCGGATTCGACAATGCGTCCGATCGCTCCTGATTTGAGATCCAAAAGGTCGCGAATCCCGCCTGTTTCAACAGGGTAACGATGGATTTCTCGGCGCGCGCGACGCTGCGAGTAGCCGGCCCCGCACGCGTCAACGCCAGCGGCACGCTGAGGATGGTGTTGGTCGCATTGGACGTAACGTGCTCGAAAAGGATCAACTCACTGCTTATTTCGTCGAGGCGCGGCGTCGTGGCCCGCGGGTAGCCAAACAGCGACCAGTTGACGCGACGCGACGTCTCGCCGATGGCAATGACATAGACCTCGGTTTCGCCGCCACGCGCGCTTGCGTCCAACAACGAGACGTTTGGAAAGAGGAAGTCCGCACGAGTGGCTGCCAGCCGGCGTGTGTCGATCAAACCGATCGCGACCTCGCCCAAGGCATTGACGACGTCGAAAGGAAAAGTGCCCTGCATCTGCTTGCGAGCGACGGTCTCGAGCGCACGCAGACTGCCGGCCTGCTGCGCACCGATTGCCAGCGACACCATGATCGCCGACGCCGCGATCACGCCTGCCTTGACGCAGCGTTTCAGGGAAAATCGTACGTCGGTGCGCCACGAAACCAGCAACGCGTAAACTGCCAGAAGCGCTACCAACGAGAGGCTCGCCGTGAGCGCGGCGTGGCCGGCCAGCAACTCGCCGGTCTCGCGATTGCTGGTTTCGGGGACTGAAAGAAGAATCCCCGAGGAAACGGCACCGCCATAGGCAAACCGGTAAAAGAGTTCCAATAGGCTGCAAAACAGAAACAGATGCAGCAGCCGGCGAGGCGCCGGCCGGTGATACAGCGCAAGCACGCAACTCACCACCACGGCCGACAAACCGGCCATCAGCACTGCGGATTGGACCGCGAACAAGCCAACGAGCGAAGCATGGCCCTGAGCGCCCAACCGTGCCGCCTTGACCGTGCCAAATATCGCAATCACGTTGGGCGTTACGAGAGCGGCTACGGCGAACGCCGGTCCGATCAGTTTTCTTGTCATTCGCATCGCACCGCCAAATCCTACGCGATTCGTCGGCCGGCTACCATCCATACGCCCTCGCAGCGGTGCGCCAGGCCGGCCGCGCACGGCCGGGCCGCGCTCGGCCGCATCGCAACAATCCGCCGTGGAATCGCGAACTATACTTTGTGTTGCAAAGATCATGCTTTGTGGAACAGAGTAGGTAAGGCCGGGCCGGCCCTGCCACCAGGTATCGCACAGTGACCGCAGGCAATAGACACTTATTACTTTCTCTGGTCGACATGCGTCGCTGGGAATGGCGAAGTGCAGTCGTCCTCGCAAGCCTAGCGGCGTTCACCGTTTTGTCCGGGGTCATGGGTCGGCACGCACTGTTCGGGGCGTTCCTAGCGGTTTTCGTGGTCGCGGCGTTCTACCTGCGCGTGAGGCATGCTCCGCCGATGCAGATATTTGAACTGCGGAACTTCTCCCGCCGGTTGTCGCGCATAGTCTATTTGCTGCTCTATCTGGTTTTTGGCGCCGTGCTGCTCGCCCATAGGCCGGTCTGGCCCATCAGAGATCTCCGGGCGACTCTCGGCTACGGTATTGCGGCTCTGGTCATGGTCCGCGTCCTGGCGGCCTGGCTCCGCCCGCGCCTGCACCACGACGCCGGGCTCGACGGTGCCGGGGTCGGCTGATCCGCAAAATGGGGCCTGCATATCCGATCATTCGCCTGCCTCATGGGCTGCAACGTAGGCTCGACGCTGCCGTCAGAGAGATCTTGCAGCGCGCGGAGGGCCCCCAGATCGAATTTGCGCGCCCCCACGGAGAACAGGCGCTGGTTCCTGCTAACTCGGTTTCGTGGCGGGTCTTCAAGAACCCCATCGCCCTGTTTGTCGGCGGTGTCGCTGCGGTGATTCTTGAATTGGCGGAGCCCGCGGTGCGCACCGGCATATGGGAACACTCATCGTTTCGCCGGGATCCGCTCGGAAGGCTGAGGCGCACCGCTTTGGCGGCGATGGTGACTGTGTATGGCCCGCGCAGCGTCGCAGAGCCCATGATCGCAAGGGTCGTTCGAATGCATGCCAAAGTGGGCGGCCTGACGCCGGCCGGCGTACCTTACTCGGCAAACGACGCCCAGCTCCTGGCGTGGGTGCAGACGACGGCGGGATTTGGCTTCGCTGAGGCCTACAGCCGTTATGTTCGTCCGCTGCTGGAGCCGGAATTTGATGCGCTCTACCGCGAGGGCACCCGGGCAGCGCGGCTTTTTGGCGTTCTCGACGCGCCGAGCTCCGTGGTCGAGCAACGGGCTCTGTTCGATTCGATGCAGGGCCGGCTGCAGCCATCACCCATCGTGTTCGAGTTCCTGCGCATCATGCGCGACACGCCCGCCTTCCCTGCGCAGCTAGGTTGGATGCAACGAATGTTGGTGCGGGCGGCGGTGGACATACTGCCCGCTTGGATACGCGAGTGCCTCGGCGTCACCGCGCAATATGGGCTGCGCCCGGGCGAGAGATTGATCGTTAGATTGGCCGGGGCCGCCTCGGATAGGATCGTTCTGCCTGAAGGTCCGGCAGCGCAATCATGCCTGCGGCTGGGGCTTCCGATAACCTATCTGCATGTTTGATTTATCGCCGGCCACCGCCCGCTGCGGGCCGGTCGCGCCGTGATCCTCAAACGCTGTTGGCGGCCTTCAGTACGCGCTGCGGCTGGGATACGCCGTAGCCCTGGGCATAGTCAACGCCCAGGCTCTGCAGCATGTTGATGATTTCCTGGTTCTCGGCAAATTCCGCAATCGTCTGCTTGCCGGTCAAGTGGCCGATCTCATTGATCGAACGCACCATTTCGCGGTCGATGGGATCGTGCAGGATCTCCTTGACGAAGCTGCCGTCGATCTTCAGGAAATCGACAGGGAAATGTTTCAGATAGCCGAACGATGACAGCCCGGTGCCGAAATCATCGAGCGCAAACTTGCAGCCCAACTCCTTCAATGCCTGGATGAAGCGATTCGCCTGCGAGAAGCTGGCAATGGCCGCCGTTTCAGTAATTTCAAAGCAGATCTTGGTGGCATCCAGGCCGCTGCGATGGAATTGGTCGATGACGTACGGCAGGAATTTATCGTCGCCCAAACTCTGGCCTGAGAGATTGATCGAACACATGGTCAATTTCTCGCGCTCATCGGCCTCGGATACCAGCCAGCGGAAGGCGTTCTCGATCACCCAACGATCAATGCTCGGCGTGATGCCGTAGCGCTCGGCCGCGGTCATGAAGTTGTCCGGCGCGACGATCTTGCCCGCCTCATCGCGCATGCGCAGCAGCAGCTCGTAATGCGAGCCGGTTTCGGGCTTCTGCAGCGGCAGAATGGTCTGCCGGAACAGTTCGAAGCGGCCCTCCTCCAGGGCGTTGTTGATGCGCGCCGCCCATTGCATTTCACGGCGCCGGCGCATCAAATCGATGTCGTTTTCCTCGAAGCTGTGGACGCGATTGCGGCCCGCCTCCTTGGCCGCCTGACAGGCGCTGTCCGCGGCGGAGAGTACCGACGCCACATCGGCGTTATCCGCAGAAATCGGCACCACGCCGATGCTCGCCCCTAAGCGGAAGGTGCGCTCCTCCCAGGTGAACTTGAAGTTGCGCACCGCCTCGCGCAGCGCCTCCGCCGTGCGCATGGCCTCATCCAACGAGCAGCTCTCCAGTAGAATGCCGAACTCGTCGCCGCCCAACCGAGCCAGCGTATCGCGCCAGCGAACCTTGGATTTGAGCAGCGCACCCACTTGCCCCAGCAACGCATCGCCGGCGCTGTGGCCGCAGGTATCGTTGACGATTTTGAACTGATCCAAATCGAGCACGCACAGTGCGTACGAAGTCTCGCGCGCCTTGGCGCTCTTCAATGCCCGCTCCATGCGATTTTCGAACTCGCGCCGGTTCACGAGCCCCGTCAGCACGTCGTGGCTGGCGTGATAGCTCAAGCGCCGGTTCAGTTCGCGCGCCTCGCTCACGTCGTGGAATACCAGCACGCCGCCGGAGACCGCGCCGCTGCCGTCGCGGATCGGCGATGCCGTGCTCTCGACGTAGATTTCGTTGCCGTCGCGGCGAATCAACAGCATCGGTCGCACCGACTTGATGGATCGGGTGCGGCGGATCGCGACCGCCAGGGGATTTTCCAGGGGCTCGCAGGTTTCCTCGTGAAACGCGCGAAAAATCTCTTCGATGGCGCGGCCCTGGCTATCCTCGAGGCGCCACCCGGTAAGGGACTCCGCAACCGGGTTCAAATAGTCGATCACGCCCTTGGCATCGGTGGTGATGACCCCGTCGCCGATGCTTTGCAGGGTGATCTGCGCGCTCTCTTTCTCGCGAAACAGCGCTTCCTCGTACAGCTTGCGCTCGGTGATATCGAGCTCGACTCCGACCAGGCGCAACAAGCGGCCCTTGTCATCGACCTTGGCCTTGGCGCGGCTGATCACCCAGCGCCACTCGCCGGTGGCGTGGCGCATGCGGTGCAGGCTTTCGAAAATCGGCGTCTTTCCCGCCACGTGATCGCGAATGGCGGCCTGCACGCGCGACATATCGTCCGAGTGCACCAGCGTTCGCCAGTCCGGCGCCTGCCCCACATCGGCTTCGTCGTAGCCCAACATCGCCTTCCAGCGCGGCGACAAGTAAACGCGATTATTGATGGTGTCGAAATCCCACAGCCCGTCATTCGCGCTGTACAGGGCGAGTTCATTGCGCTCTTCCAAGTCGCGCAGGTGCCGCTGAATCTCGATGCGCTCCAGGCCGGTGGCAAGGCTGCTGCCGACCAGCTTCATCAGCAGATGCAGCTGCACTTCCCAATTCTCGCGCGGCCGCGCTCCGGCGATCCCCAACAGGCCGGCCGCGCGCCCCTCGATGAAGTAGCCGATGATGAGTACCGACCCGATGCCGAGGTGGCTCCATACGGCGGCATCCTCGCTCTGATCGTCACGCGGCTTGGCGGTGTCGCGCAGCTCCGAAACCCGCAGCGGCGCCAGGCGCGACTGCAACCACGGGAAGGCGTCGAAGGACTGGCCGCGCAGCTGTTCAGGGTTGCCCGTGGCGAGCATGCTGCGCGCCACCTGGATCTCATGGAATTGTCCCGATTCGGCATCCAAGTGAATGTGGAAGGCGGCGTCGGTCCGGGTCGCCTCGCGCAGCAGTTCCAAATTGACGCCGATGACCTCGGCCGCCGTTACCGCGGTCATGGATTGGAAATCGACCGCGATCTTGGTACAGATCACATCGAGGCCGACGGCGGGTCGACTGCCGTGTTTGGGCCAGGTCTGCGGCGACAATATGTCCGAGGCGGTCAGGTCCGGGTGGCGGGGATCGTGGGGAGCTATTGCCATGCGCCTTCGGACTTCCCAGAAAGGTAGTTGCGGTTATAGATCAACAGTTTGCCATTCGAATCAAACGAAAAACCGAATGCGTCACACAGTTCCTTGGACTTCGCCCGCGGCACATACACCTGGATTCTCGCATAAGTTATAAGGAATACAAGCTAAGCGATTGTATTATTAGGGCTTGCTATCAAACCCTACCTTAGTGCAGCCTGCGCCTGCTCGAAGGCTGCCCGCAACCGCTGCTCCATGTCCGATTGCAGGCGCTCGAGCCCCGCGGCGTCCAACCCCTTGGGCACATACACCGGCTCGCCGACGGCGATCGCGACCCGCGACAGGGGCCAGGGTATGACGAAGCGGTCCCACTTGATCTTCAGGGCATGCGAGGCCGCGTAGCTCAAGGGAATGATGGGCCGCCCGGACATCTGCGCCAGCAGCACGGCGCCGGGCTTGAACTTCCAAGGCGGGCCCCGCGGACCATCCGGCGTGATGGCCGGGGACACCCCGTCATGCGCCAGCGCCTGGTAGTAGTCGCGCAGCGCCCGGGCCCCGGTATGCGTGGACGAGCCCCGCAGCGCCACCCCCCCTAAGTCGCGCACCAGCATCGCGCCGATCTCTCCGTCCACCGATGGCGAAATTAGAAACCCCAGCTTCAAGCCCGCAGCGCGCTGCGCCAGCAGATGTTTGACACAAAAGAGGGTGTGCTGATGCCAGTAGACGGGGATGAACGAGGGCGCGCGTTGCAGCGCCGTTGTGATGTGCTCGGCGCCGATCACCCGTACGACTCGCGTCCAGCGCCATACCATCCGTATCAGGCACAACCCCACCGGTACCAGTGTTTTGTACAGCAGCAGTCGACCGCGCGTCAGCCGCCTGCCGGAGCGGGTTTGCTGATCGTAAATCGTATTCCGTAGGCCGCCACCGGGCTTTTCTTCCACGAGGGCATTGTCGAGAACGCCGCCGCTCTCCGCAATAGCGGGAGTCGTTCGTCCCTGCGATACAATATGAGCAATGCAAACCTTAGCACTGCCCCCCGGCCCCGCCGAGGGCTTCGATCTGGGCGGCAGCGACGAGTCGTTGGCGCGCCTGCGCCGCTATTTCGCCGAGTTCGGCGACCTGTACCGAGTCTTCGCGCCGGGCCGAGGCGTTTATAACTACGTCATCAACCATCCCGACGACATCAAGCGGGTGCTGCTGTCGAATCATCGCAATTACACCAAGGGCGAGGGCATGGATCGGGTCAAGATCCTGCTCGGCAACGGCATCATGACCAGCGAGGGCGACTTTTGGCGCCGACAGCGGCGCATGATGCAGCCTGCGTTTCATCGCCGGGTCATCGATCAATTCAGCAACCTGATCCGCGAGGTCAACGATAAATTCGCGGCTCGCTGGGCCGCCAAGGCGGCGCGCGCCGAGGCTGTCAACATCAGCGACGACACCAGCGAATTGACCTTGGAAATCGTGCTGCGCTCCATCTTCGGCGCCGATCTTGCTCGTCTGGAAACGCAATTCGGCGCCAATCCCTTCGCAGTCGTCGCCAAGGAGCAGAACCGCGACCTGAAATTCGCGTTTCGATTCCGCTCCCTGACCAAATTGGTCCAGGAGCTGATCAACCGGCGTCGCCGCGTGCCGCAGGAGCATTTTGATTTCCTCGCCATGCTGATGGCGAGCCGCGATCGCGACCACGATGAAGCCATGAGCGACAAGGAATTGATCGACGAGGTGTTGACTCTCATTGTGGCGGGACACGAGACCACGGCGGCGGCGCTTACCTGGACCTGGTACCTCATCAGCCAACACCCGGAAACCCAGGCACGGCTGCAGGCCGAGGCCGACCGCGTCAGCGGCGAGGAGACCTTGGGGCTGGCCGCCGCGGAGGCGCTGGCCTACACGCACCAGGTGCTGCAGGAGGCATTGCGTCTGTATCCACCGGGCTGGCTGATCACGCGGCGCACCCTCGAGGCCGACGAACTCGGGGGCTATGCAATCGCGCCGCGCACCGATGTGTTCATCAGCCCCTACATGCTGCATCGCCACCCGCAATTCTGGGACGATCCCGAGAGTTTCCGTCCCGAGCGGTTCGCCGGGGCCGATGCCGAAG
>JANYIY010000139.1 GCA_025358615.1 Gammaproteobacteria bacterium
GCGGCGCTGAAGCAGATTGAGCTGGGGCTGACGGTTGCTGATGCGGCGCGCCAGATGGGCGTGTCGGAGCAGGCGATCTACCGAGACGTCAGTCAGGGGATAGCGCCCGGCGGCATCGAATTCTTTTTGCCGCTGTTCTTCGAGCGCACTTCCCATCTATTCGAGTATCTGCCGCCGGACAGCATCATCGTCGACATGAACGATGCAGCGTCGGGCGTGGATCAACTGTGGCGCGGCATAACTGATCGCCACGAACAGTTGCGGCACGACCGGCATCGTCCCATCTTGGATCCCGCGGAAGTGTATTTGACGCCGGCGGAGTTCGCCGAGTCCTATGCCGCCTGGCAACGAGTCGAGCTGCGCAGCTTCGAATGGCCGCCGCAGACCATGGGCCCGGTGCAGAATTTTCCCAGCACCGCAGCGGCGGCAGTACGCATCGACTCGCGCGCCGAACAGCCGGCGGCCGAATTGGTGTCATACATCCACTCGAGCCCGTCGCGCATTCTGCTCGCTGCGGAATCCGCCGGCCGCCGTGAGTTGCTGCTCGATCTGCTGCGCGGTCGTGACGTCCAGCCGAAGATCTTCGATAGCTTCGCAAGTTTCATCGCGAGTTCGCAGTCCCTGGGAATTACGGTATCGGCAGCCGTGTCGGGACTCAAGCTCGAGACGCCGCCGCTGGAAATCCTGACCGAAGCGCAGCTGTTCGGCGATCGTGCGCGGCAGGAGCGCCGCCGCCGCCGCGCCGAGCGCGATCCGGCCAAAATCCTCAAGGAGCTGACCGACCTACGCATCGGCGCGCCGGTGGTGCACGAATCCTACGGCGTCGGACGTTACGTCGGGCTGCAAACCATGGACGTGGCCGGCTACACCGGTGAATTTCTGGTGCTCGAATATGCGGACGGCGACAAGCTGTACGTTCCGGTGCAGGCGCTGCACCTGGTATCGCGCTACACCGGTGCGCCGGCCGAGACCGCGCCACTACACAAACTCGGCGGCGAGCAATGGCAGAAGGCACGACGCAAGGCCGCACAACGCATTCGCGATGTCGCCGCCGAGCTTTTGGATCTGTATTCACGCCGCGCCGCCCGGCAGGGCACTCAAATGCAGTCGGGGGAAGCTGAGTACCGCGCCTTTCAAGCCGGCTTCCCGTTCGAGGAGACCGCCGACCAAGCCGCCGCCATCGAACAGGTGCTGAGCGACCTGAAATCCGGCAAGCCCATGGACCGGGTCATCTGCGGCGACGTCGGTTTCGGCAAGACCGAGGTCGCGCTGCGCGCAGCCTTCGTCGCCGTGCAGGCTGGGAAGCAGGTGGCCGTGCTGGTTCCAACCACCCTGCTCGCTCAGCAACACTACACCACCTTCATCGATCGCTTCGCCGACTGGCCGGTGCGCGTCGAAAGCCTGTCGCGATTTCGCAGCAACAAGGAAGCACAGGGAATACTCGAGGGCGTCGCCGCGGGCACCGTCGACATCGTCATCGCCACGCAGCGCCTGCTGCAGGGCAAGGCGCGCTTCAAGGATTTGGGCCTGGTCGTCATCGACGAAGAACATCGCTTCGGCGTGCGCGACAAGGAGAAGCTCAAGGCGCTGCGCACCGAGGTCGATGTGCTGACGCTGACGGCGACGCCTATTCCGCGGACCTTGAACATGGCCATGGGCGGGTTGCGCGATCTGTCCTTGATCACCACCCCGCCGGCCGAGCGCCTCGCCGTGAAAACCTTCGTGTTGGAGTGGAATGAATCGGTGGTGCGCGAAGCGGCGTTGCGTGAAATACGGCGTGGCGGTCAGATCTACTTCGTTCACAACACGATAGAGACCATCGAGAAGACGGCGCAGGCGATTCGCGAGCTCGTGCCCGAGGCGAATGTCGCCGTCGGCCACGGCCAGCTGCGCGAGCGCGATCTGGAACAGCTCATGCTCGACTTCTATCACCGGCGGTTCAACGTATTGGTTTGTACCACCATCATCGAGAGCGGCATCGACGTACCGACGGCGAACACCATCATCATCGATCGCGCGGATCGATTCGGTCTGGCGCAAATCCATCAATTGCGGGGCCGCGTCGGCCGCTCGCATCATCGCGCCTACGCCTACCTGATCACCCCGCCGCGCAAGGCCATGACTGCCGATGCAATCAAGCGGCTCGAAGCTCTGGAATCGCTCGAGGAACTCGGCGCCGGGTTCACTCTGGCCACCCACGATCTGGAAATCCGCGGCGCGGGCGAGCTATTGGGCGATGAGCAAAGCGGCCAGATCGAAGAAATCGGCTATAACCTTTATATGGAATTGCTGGAGCGCGCAGTGGCGGCGCTGAAGGCCGGCAAGCAGGCCGATCTGGAACGGCCGATCGACGCCGGGCCCGAAGTCGAATTGCATGTGCCAGTGCTCATTCCCGAGGATTATGTACCCGATGTGCACTTACGCCTGGTACTGTACAAGCGCATCGCCGGCGCGGCATCGCGCGAAGAACTCGATGAATTGAAGGTCGAGATGATCGACCGCTTCGGCCCCATGCCCGAATACGCGCAGTCACTGTTTCGCGCGACCCGGCTCAAGCTGCGCGCAGCGGAACTCGGCATCCGCAAGATCGATGCCGGCGCGACCAGTGGTTACTTCATATTCGAGGAAGCGAACCAGGTAGACCCGAAGCACGTACTCAAATTGATTCAAGGAAAGCCAAAGGAATTTCGCCTCGATGGACCCTTGAAATTGCGCTTCACGCATGACGCCCGTACCGAAGAGAAGCTGTTCACGCGCATTGAGATGCTGGTCGAGGTGCTCGCCTAGCGGCGCGCGCCACGCGACACGCGCCGCGCGATTTCATCGACCGGGTTCGCCGATGAGCGTGAAGGCAGCCCAGGCGGAGGGCTCGGCACCGTCAAGGGCGGGATTGTCGAGAATCGCCAGCGAAGCTTGCTGCAGGCTTTGCGCATGACTGAGATCGGGATGCCGGCGTTCCGCCCCACAGCGACAAGGCGAGTTGGGCTGAACAGTCATTCGCCAGTTTGCGGGCGGTTTGCAAGGCATCGCCGTTCTGATCTCGCTCACGGCGTGATGCACGCCATGCGCAGGCAACACGGTAGTGGCGAACGGCGTCGGCGAACTTCCCCAAGTACTGAGCGTTGAGCGCATAATTTTCCAGCACGTCGTCAGTGTCCGGATTCTGCGCGCCCAGCACCTTCAATGTGACCAGCGATGCGTGCACGAACAGCGGTTCCGCCTCCGCACGGCGGCCTTGGTCCGCGAGCAGCAAGGCGAGATTATTGCTGCTGGTGGCGGTGGCAATATCATCCTCGCCGGCCGCACTTTCGGTTATCGCCAACGCACGCCGATAGAGCGGCTCCGCCTCGGCGTAGCGCCCCTGCGTCCACAACATCAATCCAAGATTGTTGATGGCGCCGGCCGTGCCGAGTTGTTTCGGCCCGAGCACCTTCTGGTCAATGGCCACCACTCGGCGAAACAACGGTTCGGCTTCGGCAAAGCGGTTCTGAGCGAGCAGCATGAGGCCGAGATTGGTCATGCTGGCGGTGGTGAGGCGATCCTCTGCTCCTAGCGTCTTCTGTTCCAGCACCAACGCGCGGCGCAACAGGGGTTCGGCCTCTGCATTACGGCCTTCGGTGCGCAGTAGGTCGGCGAGGTTGCCGGCCTTGGGAGGACAGTATCTCGGCCAGATTATTGACATCGGTCGCGGTGTTCGGATGTTCGGGACCCAGCACCTTTTCGTCGATCGCCAGCGCGCGCCGCACCACCGACTCCGCCTCCACATACCGGCCCGCCGAATTCAAAAGATCGGTCAGGGTTTCCAGGTCGAGCGCCAGGCGGGCAGTCGCCGGCCCGAACGCCTTCTCATCGATGGCTATCGCACGGCGCATCAGCGGCTCTGCTTCCTTATCGCGGCCCTGCGCATGCAGCGAGGCAGCCAGCCACGTGGTTGCGGCACCGACGTCCGCTGCGTCCGGTCCGAGCCGCGACTGCAGGCCATCCAGCGCCTGACGTGACAGCCTCTCCAGCCCCTTCCAGTCGCCCTTCTGCTGCAAAGCCTGTAGCTGGGTCACATAGGGCGCGATCGAAGCCTGCGCAGCCGCTAGCGCCAGTGCAGGCCCGTGCAGCACGGCCGGTGCCGACAGCAGCATGACTACTGCCGCCGGCACACAACGACCGCGTCCTGAACGCACGGCTTGCTCCCGAGTATTACTGAATCGCGCCGAGGAAATCGCCTTTGCCTACTTCAATGCCGTTCTTGCGCAGCAATGCGTACACCATGCTCTCGTGAAAATAGAAATTCGGCAGTACGAAATCGGTCAGATAGGCGAGCCCGGTAAATTTCCAGCTGCCGCTGGGGAACTTGATTTCAATATTGCGGCTCTCGGCATCCTTGAGCTGAGCGGCGGTGATGGTTTTTAGAAAGTCCACTGTTTTCGCGATGCGTGCCTGCAGGTCGCCAAGAGTTGCTTCAGTATCCTCATGCTTCGGCACCTCGACGCCGGCGAGCCGCGCCCCCGCCCCTTTCGCGGTGTCGCACGCAATCTGCACCTGACGCGCCAGCGCATGCATGTCGGGGAACAGCCGCGCCTGCACCAGCACCACGGGGTCGAATTTCTTCGTCGCCGCATGCGCTGCCGCTTTGTCGAGAATTGCGGACATGTTCGTCAAGCCGCGAGTCAATACCGGGATCGAGAAATCGTAAATGGAAACCGCCATCGAGAATCTCCTTGCAAAGCCCGCCAACCGGGCGCGACACTGTAGCAAAATTGGCCCCAACGAGCGCCCCAGCCCGCCGCGCGATTTATAGTAAAATAGCTTCGCCCATGCTCCCCTTCTCCACCGCCTGCGAACGCAACAAGGATCCCATCCTTGAAGTCCTGCGAATTCGATTCGCAGACCGCGCCCAAGTGCTGGAGATCGGCAGCGGCACCGGCCAGCATGCGGTGCATTTCGCGCGGGCGCTGACCCATCTGACCTGGCACCCGACGGAGCAATTGGCGTATCTGCCGGACCTGGCGGAGCGCATCAAACTCGAAGGCCCCGACAACCTACGTGTACCCACCCTGCTCGAGGTGCGCCAGGCCGTCTGGCCGTTGCGCAGCGTCGATGCCGTGTTCACAGCCAATACTCTGCACATCATGTCCTGGCCGGAGGTGCTGGCCCTGTTCCATGGCATCGGTGGCGTGCTGTCGCCGGGCGGTGTGCTGTGCATCTACGGACCATTTCGTTACGAAGGCCGCTACACCTCGGACAGCAATCGCGAATTCGATCTCATGCTCAAGAAACGCGATCCAAAATCCGGCCTGCGCGACATGCAGGCCGTCACGGCCCTTGCGCAGCAGTACGGCCTGCGGCTCGACGCCGATCATGATCTGCCTGCGAATAACCGCCTGGTGGTATTTTTGAAAGAACCCGGCTAAGCAGCCTGCCTGAGCCTTCAGCGTGTAACATCGCTACGTCATCGCTACCCGGACATCTCTCATGGCGGACTTTCCTTACCGGAACGCACTCATTGTCGGCGCCGGCTTTGGAATCAGCGCCTCCCTGGCCCGGCAACTCGCGGGCCTCGGAGTCAAGGTCGCGCTCGCGGCCCGTAACACTCAAAAGCTCGAAGCTCTCACTAAGGACATCGGCGCGAGTGCCTTCAGCGCCGATACCTCGGATCCCCGATCCGTTGCTTCCCTGTTCGAGCAGGCGAAGGCGGCCATCGGCGACCCAGAGATCGTCGTTTACAATGCGGCAGCCCGTGCGCAGGGTCCGCTCGCCGAACTCGACCCGGGCATCGTACAAAAATCCTTGGCCATCACTGCATTCGGCGGATTTCTGGTGGTCCAGCAGGCGGCAAAACGCATGCTGCCGCAGGGGCGCGGCGCCATCTTGTTGACCGGCGCAACGGCCAGCGTCAAAGGCTTTGCGCATTCTGCCGCGTTCGCCATGGGAAAATTCGCGCTCCGCGGCCTGGCGCAAAGCGCCGCCCGCGAATTGGGACCCAAGGGAATCCATGTCGCGCATTTCGTCATCGACGGCGCAGTACGCGCCGCGCAGCGCCCGAATCCATCCGACAAGCCCGACAGCACTCTCGACCCCGAGGCAATTGCACAGTCGTACGTCGATGTGCTGCGCCAACCACGCAGCGCTTGGTCGCAAGAAGTCGAATTACGGCCTTGGGTTGAGCACTTCTAAAACAATAACAGCTGGAGCGATCGTCATCGACACCCCCCAATCTCAAGACTCCTCCATGGCGGAGCGCTGGTACGTGGTCATCATCATGTGCCTGGTGTACGCGGTCAGCATCGCCGACCGCTATGTGGTGTCTACCTTGCTCGAGCCGATTCGACTGGACCTCAAGCTGACGGACGGCGGCGTGGGCTTCCTCACGGGAGTGCCGCTCGGCCTGTTCTACGTCTCCTTCGGCATTCCCATGTCATGGCTGGCCGACCGCAGGAACCGGCGCAATATCCTGGTTGCATCGCTGATCGTCTGGTCAGGTTTCACCGCATTGTGCGGGCTGTCGCGAAACTACTGGCAATTCCTGGCGGCACGCATCGGGGTCGGCATCGGTGAAACAGGCGGCACGCCGCCCGCGAATTCCATTATTGCCGACTACTTCCCGGCGGATCGGCGCCCCATGGCGCTCGGCGTATTCGCGCTGGGTGCACCCATCGGCGCGTGGCTGGGTGCGAACGTGGCCGGCGCCGTGGCGCATGCGTATGGCTGGCGTGCGGCATTCCTCGCCCTCGGCATTCCAGGTGTCATTATGGGCACAATCATCTATCTGACCATACGTGAGCCGAAGCGGGGGCGCATGGACGCGGTCGCCGACACCGGCGCGCCACCGCTGCTGGAGTCACTGCGATTCCTGTGGCGTCAGAAGGCTGCGTTTCACGTGGTCATGGCCTCGGGCGTGTGCGCTCTGTGGGGCTGGGGACTCATCTGGTTCACACCCGCCTTTCTCATGCGCAGCTACCAGCTCGATGTCGGCGAAGCGGGCGCAGTCACCGGGAATATTCATCTGGTGGGAGGCATCATCGCCACGGCGGGCACCGCTTGGATACTGTCACGCCCCGCCATGGCCGATCCGCGCCGCGTCGTGTGGCTGCTGGCGGCAGGCGTCGGCTTGACCACCATTCCCTCGTTTATTGCTTACTGGACGCATTCCTTATGGACGGCCAAGTTGATGTTCTGGCTATTCATTCCGGCCATCTATTTTTACATCGGCCCATGCATGGGCCTGATGCAAAATCTTGCCCCGCCCCGCATGCGCGCCATGTTCACCGCATGGTCGTTGGTGGTCGGCAACGTATTTAACCTCATCATCGCGCCTCAGGGCGTCGGATTGTTGAGCGACTGGTTCGCCGGCAGCGGCGGCGCAGACGCTGCGTCGCTGCGCATGGCCCTGCTGGTGCTCGCACCCACGGGGTTCTGGGCGGTGTATCATTTTTACATGGCGAGCCGGTCCATCATCGCCGATCAGAAACGCGCCATAGGCTATGTGACCATCCAAGACGGGACAGCAGCGTGACCAAGTTCGCATCGATAATCACGGCCATTTTATTTTGCGTGGCGGGCATGCCATGCCGTGCCGAGAGCGGCGTGCAGGTGCTCAACAGCGACGCGCACTACCCCGAAGGACCCATTTGGTACCAGGGAAAACTCTACTACGTGGAGTACGACCGCAATTCCGTGATGACCTGGGACGGCAAGAAGAACTCGGTATTCTCCTTCGAAAAAGGTTGTGGACAGTCCGCGGTGGTGCCCGCGGCGCGCGGCGAATTCCTCACCACCTGCTACGACAACGGCACGATCGGGCGCATGGCTGCCGACGGCAAGGTATTGCCGGCTTACACGCACGACCGGGATGGCAATAAATTCGTGGGACCGAACGATTTTGCGCCCGACGGCCGCGGCGGAATCTACTTCACCACCTCCGGCAGCCACGGCGATGCCATCGACGGCAAAGTTTTCTTCATCGCCGCCGACGGAGTGATCACCTTGAAAGCCGGCGACGTGCACAACGCCAATGGCGTGGCGGTCTCCAGAGACGGAAAGATCCTATACCTGGTCGAGACCGACGAGAACCGGCTGCTCAAATTCAAAATCGGCGCCGACGGCTCATTGTCCGATCGGCGCATTTTCGTGAATCTCGATGATCTGACCAACCATGTGGTGCACGTCTGGCCCGACGGAGTGAAAATCGACTCGCACGGCCAAATTTATATCGGTCAGAGCGCGCGCGATTTGCATGTGCCGCTGGCGGGAGTGATTTTCATCGTCAATGCCGCAGGGAAACTACTGCGCCAATTGACCCTGCCATCGCTGCAAGTGCCGAATTTCGCCTTCAGCCCCGACGAGAAAACCCTGTACGTCACGGCGGTGGATCAAATCGACAAGTCGCCCTACCTCGGCAAGCTGTACTCGATTCCCAATCACTAACGCGCCAGCCAGCCGCCGTCGACCACCAGATTCGAGCCCGTGATGTAGGTGGCGCGGTCGCTGGCCAGGAACACGGCGGCATTGGCGATATCCTGCGGCCGGCCGAGGCGCGGCCAAGGCGTGCGGCGACGCGCGTTCTCGAGCAGTGCGGGATCCATGGGCAGCCCGGGGTGGCCGGTCACGATCTTGCCGGGCGAAATGCAATTGCAGACGATGAGATCCTGCGCATAGTCCACGGCAATCTGCTTGGTCAAGTAGATCGCTCCCGCCTTGCTGACACCGTATGGCGTATCGCGCGGTGCGGTCACTATCCCCTGCTGCGACCCGAGATTGATGACGCGCCCGCGCACCTCGTTGCGCGGCTGCTGCGTGATCATTTGTTGGATGGCGCGTTTGCAGCCATTGAACATTCCCGTGAGGTTGACCGACATGACGTGTTCCCACTGCGCGGCGCTGGTATCGAGCAGCGCCGTTGCGGAGAAAATCGCCGCGTTGTTCACCATCACATCGATGCGGCCGTGGCGCGCCACGGTGCTGCCGATCAATGCATCTATGTCGTCCCAGCTGCCGACGTCGGTTTTCTCGAAGGAGGCCTCGCCACCGGCCTGTGCGATGAGTTCGAGGGTGGTCGCGCCGCCCTCGAGCGGCTCCGCGACCACATCGGCGATGACGACCACGGCGCCTTCGGCAGCAAAGCTCGTGGCGATCGCCCGCCCTATACCTGAGCTCGCTCCGGTAACGACGGTGACTTTTCCGGCAAGTAAACTGGTCATCTTTCTCGGATCCCCTCGGGTTGAGTTACCATAGCCCCACAACATGGTGAGCGAACGACTGCAACCCGATCTTAAGCTGGCGGCGGCGCTATTCGATAGCCTCAGCCGCAGTACTCGGCACGGACGGGGTATCGTGCGCGACAGTTACGGCGCGGGCGAACAGGCAGCGCACGACATCATGCACGCCGCCGCCGATGCCATGGGCCTCGAGGTATCGATCGATGCCATCGGCAATCTGATGATGACGCTGCCCGGCCGCGACCGCGCTTCGCCACGCATCATAATGGGTTCGCACCTGGACAGCGTACCGCAGGGCGGCAACTACGACGGCGCCGCAGGCGTCGTTGCGGGCCTCAGCGTCCTGTCTGCCCTGAAGCGGGCGGGTTTCGCTGCCGATTCCGACATCACCGTCATGGGCATTCGCGCCGAGGAATCGGCCTGGTTCGACATTGCTTATCTAGGCAGCGGCGGCGCCTTCGGCTTGCTGGATCCCGACTGCCTGTCGATCCCGCGCTCCGACAACGGCCGGACTCTGGAGGCTACGCTGATCGAGCGTGGCTTCGACCCTCAGTCAATTCGCGAGCGACGCTCCCTGCTCGACCCCTCGCAAATCCGCGCCTATTTGGAGCTGCACATCGAACAGGGCCCGACGCTGGTGGCCGAGCGGCTGCCCGCCGCCGTGGTCACCGGCATTCGAGGCTGCAAACGGTTCCGCAACGCCAGCTGCATCGGCCGCTACGGCCATTCGGGTGCCGTCAACCGCGCGTACCGCCACGATGCGGTCGCGGCGAGCGTCGCCCTCCTGCATCATCTGGAGACGATCTGGCTGCAGCAGGAAGCGGCCGGAGCGGATCTGGTGATTACCTCGGGGGAACTCTATACCGATCCCGCCATGCACGGACCGAGCAAGATCGCCGGCGAAACCCACTTTGTCATCGACGTGCGCAGTATCTCCGACGCCACGATGAACGCGGTTGCCGACGAAGCCCGGCGCGCCGCTGCGCGGATCGGCGCTGCGTATCGCGTCAGCTTCGACTTAGGGTCAACCAGCTACTCGCCACCGGCCGTCATGGACACACGGCTGTGCGCGTCTTTGCGCGCTCACCTCGAGCAGCCATTCGAAATGCCCAGCGGCGCCGGCCACGACGCGGCGGTATTCGCCAAAATGGGGATTCCTACAGGGATGATCTTCGTGCGCAACGATCACGGCAGCCACAATCCGGATGAGGCCATGACGCTTCAGGACTTCGGCATTGCGTCGCAGGCCTTGCTCAGTCTGCTACAGGACTTTCCCCTCCCATGACATTGCTCGTGACGGGTGCAACAGGCTTCGTCATGAGTGTGCTCGGCCGCTCGTGGCTCGAGGCCAATCCCACCGAGCGGCTGGTGGTGCTCGATGCCGCCGCACCGGACGCCGCCGCCGTGCGCTATTTTGCCGCCGTGAGGCAGCGGCTGGACATCGTGGTCGCCGACGTGACTAAACCGGAGACTTGGGTAGCAGCGCTCGACCGGTTGGACGTGACTCACGTCGTCCATGGCGCCACGGTGACGCCGCTGTCGCGCGGCACCGCCACGGAGGCACGCCGCGAGCCTGAAGCGGAAAATCCCGGACGCATCATCGACGTCAATGTCATGGGGACGGTGGCAGTGCTCGACTGGGCACGGACACGCAGCGCGCCGCCGCGAGTCATCTACGTCAGTTCCGGCGCGGTCTACAAGCACCACGGCCCGGATCGGCCCGGTGAGCCTCTGCCGGAAGACGGCTACGTCATGCCACGACGCCTGTACGGCATTTCCAAGCTCGCTTCGGAACTGATCACCGAGCGCTACGGCGACCTGTTCGGCATGTCGACCACTTCGGTGCGGCTTTCATCGGTGTACGGCACCA
The DNA here is from genome assembly GCA_025358615.1 of Gammaproteobacteria bacterium. Taxonomy (GTDB): domain Bacteria; phylum Pseudomonadota; class Gammaproteobacteria; order Steroidobacterales; family Steroidobacteraceae; genus Bog-1198. The sequence goes on from JANYIY010000139.1 coordinate 11,080, forward strand.
TGGACCGCGTTACTGCGAGCCGCAATTATCGGCATGTTCCCAACCGCATCGCACACCTGGCCGTGGACGGGGTAAAGCGCGTGCGCGTGAATACTCTTGCCGCCGTCGGCGACTACATTCATGTGGAGGACGTGGCGCGCGCCATCATGGCGTTGCTGCGGGCACCGGCGCTGCGTTACAGTTCCTACAATATTGCAATGGGGACGACCTCGACGGTGGGCGACTTGGTGAACTGGGCGGCGGAAAAAATTCCCGGCTTCCATGCCGAACTCGCGGCGGCCGGCGATGCCGATATTCTGCAGGACGAGAGCCTGCGCGACGGCATGTGGGGTGCTTACGATATCGCGCGCATCAGCGCCGAGACCGGCTGGAAACCTCGTCCGGTGCGCGAGGCCCTGCACGCCTATATGGATTGGATCGCGGCCGAAAGCCGCCACCGCGCGTGACCCACGCATGAGTTTCAGTGACGCATATCCGCGCGATCTGATCGGCTACGGTTCGCGGCCGCCGCATCCGCGCTGGCCGCGTGATGCCCGAGTCGCCGTCTCCTTCGTGCTGAACTACGAAGAAGGCGGCGAACACTGCGTGCTGCATGGCGACGCACATTCGGAATCAGTGCTGACCGATGTCGGCGCCGAGCCGTTGCCGAACGCCCGCAACCTCAACGTGGAATCGAACTTCGAGTACGGCAGCCGTGTTGGATTCTGGGAAATCATGCGCGTTCTGCGCGAGCGCGGTGTGGACGCCACGATTTTCGCGGTGGGAATGGCACTGCAGCGCAATCCCGAAGTGGTCACAGAGATTGTCGCCAGCGGCTTCGAAGTCGCCTGCCATGGCCAGCGCTGGATCGACTACCAATTCGTTGCGGAGCAGGTGGAGCGCGCCGACATGCTGCGCAACATCGAAGTGATCACTCGGCTCATCGGCCGCCGGCCGCGCGGCTGGTACACCGGCCGGCCCGGCCCAAATACACGGCGTTTGGTGGTGGAGGCCGGGTTCTTGTACGACAGCGATGCGTACAATGACGACCTCCCCTACTGGACTCGCAGCGGCGGCCGCGCGCATCTCGTGGTGCCTTATACCTTCGACAACAACGACAGCCGCTTGCAGCGCGGCGGCGACTTCGCCACGGGAGATGAGTTCTTTGGCTACTGCCGCGATGCCTTCGATTGGCTGTACCGACAGGGCGGCGACGCGCGGCCGCGGATGATGTCAATCGGCCTGCACGGACGAATCATCGGCCGTCCCGGACGGATCGGAGCTCTGGTGCGCCTGCTTGATCATATGCAGCGCCACGAGGGTGTTTGGCTGTGCAATCGCGAGAGCATTGCCCGCCACTGGTTGGCGCACCATCCGGCCCCATGAACCCGGCCGCGAATGACGGTTCGCGACGACAATTCACGACTGCAGCGCGGTGATATTGAGCGGTCACTACCAGGGGCGGTCAGAACCACAGAGCCGAGGTACTAATTAGCCGACGTGCACTCGACGCAGCTACACGCTGCGGATCATGCCACCATCCACGCGAATGACTCCGCCCGTCATATACGACGCGCGCGAACTCGCCAAAAAAGCGGCAACCGCTGCAAATTCCGCAGCATCGCCGTAACGTCCCGTCGGTATGGTGGCCCGGGCCTCCCTTTCGACTTGTGCGATGTCGAGGCTCTCGCGCGTGGCGCGCCCCTGATCCAACTCGGCAACTCGATCCGTGGCAATGCGCCCTGGGGCAATGCAATTGACCGTGATACCCTCGCCCGACACTTCACCTGCCAGCGTCTTGGCCCAGCCGACCAAGGCGGCGCGTAGCGCGTTCGAAATCCCCAAGTTGGGAATCGGTTGAATTACCCCGGATGAAACCACGGCCAGGATTCGGCCGTATCGACGTTTGCGCATTCCAGGCAATGCCAGGCGGGTCAAACGGACGGCGCTCAAAAACATCGCCTCGAATTGCTTGCTCCAGACCTCGTCCGTGGTGTCGGCGGCGGGTCCCGGCGGAGGACCACCGCTATTGAGGACCAGAATATCCACCTCCTGCAGCAATGTACCGAGGGACTCAATCCCTGCTCCGTCGGCCAGATCGCAGGCGCGCGCCGTAATCGACCCGTGGCCGCCTGAGCTTGACACCACCAGATCGTTCAAGCGCTCGAGGTTGCGTGCCACGGCAACCACCTGCGCGCCTTCCGCCGCCAAGGTCGACGCGATTGCCCGGCCGAGACCGCGCGAGGCGCCGGTGACCAAGGCGTGACGAGTCTCAAATCCTAGATCCATCGAAGTTGCCTATGTGCAATGCGTTCGCCGTCATCGCCAGTGTACCGCAGGCGACGCAGGCGATCGGGCAAAAAAACGGCCTTCGGGGCCGCTTCGCAGCAGCTACCCGATCAGCGATCTGAGTCGCTGGGTGCAGGTGCCGGCTGTGGTCTCAGCGGCTCGGCACAGTAGCTTGTGCGCGTCGGCGGCCGGCAGAGCGCGGCTGAACAGAAAGCCCTGCGCTTCCTGGCACTCGTGCTCCTGCAGGAACAGCAGTTGTGGGAAGGTCTCCACACCTTCCGCGGTGACACTGATCCGCAGCGAGCGCGACATCTCGATGATGGCGGCGGCAATGGCGCGATCGTCGCTGCAGTCGATGAGGCTGGTCATGAACGATCGATCTATTTTCAGCCGGTCGACGGCAAAGTGCCGCAAGCGGCCGAAGCTCGAATAGCCCGTCCCGAAATCGTCGATGGCCAGC